>JACQAU010000275.1 GCA_016194835.1 Deltaproteobacteria bacterium | reverse complement strand
GAATTTCTATACCGTATGCTTTTTTACCAACAGCTTCTGCTGATGTTACAGTAAATTCCTTAACATATTTTTTAAATCCAGGTAGTTCAACTATCAACTCGTGAGGAGCATTTAGCGGCAAAGGAACGGATTGATATTGATGTGGATCTACAAGTTTTCCATTAAAAATGACTTTTGCACCTTTGGACCACGGTCTTATAGTTAAAGACATAGAAAATTCAGAGTTAGATAAAGTTTTATTTGCTGGTTCACGGGTGGGCTCTGAAGTTGGCACTACAATATTTTGACTAACCACACCTTCGCCTTTGGGTTTATTTAGAAAAAAATCAAATTTTTGATTTAAAATTTCCTCCGGTGAATAAACAATAAAGAATACAACCGCCGCAATAATCAAACCTCCAAAAATAAATTTCGAAAAACTGCTCTTTTTATGTTCAGTCCTAATATATTTTTGTTTCGGAATAGTAGAAGTATGCGTACGTGTTTCTTTTTTGTCTAAGGCAATAGAATTTTGTCTATCTGCTCCACTAATTGTTTTAAAAGCAGAAGTGTTTTCGATTTCTACTACAACTTTTGCCGCATCTGAGGGCTCAATGTTACGCAAAGAAGTAACTTTAGTGCTCTGTTCAACAGAAGAAACATTAGTGTCTTCTTTTTTAGTTTTATATGCCTGCACTTCTTTTGGAAGACCCACTGTAGATTCTTTTTGAATAAAATCTATTTCTAAAAGTTTTTGTGCTTTCTCATTTAGTTTTTGTATATTTTTGCGATCTTCGACGATTTCATTTTTAAATAGACCTTTTATAAAATATGAAAGCTCTTTTGAGTCAAAATCAGAATTTTTTGTGAAAATATATTTTGTCAAAGTACGCGCTAACTCATCCGCAGTTTGATAACGTTTATCAGCTTGTTTAGCTAAAATTTTAAGAACTATATAATCCAACTCCTTAGGAACATCAGGATTTAGAGTGGATGGAGACCTCACAGAAGTGTTACAATTTTCAATAAGTTTTAATACAGCTAAATCATTCTCACCAGCAAAAAGTTTTTTACCAGTAAGCAGTTCCCAAAAAACGATTCCCAAACCAAATACATCACTTCTTCCATCCAGAGTGTCACCATTAATTTGCTCTGGAGATAAATAACTTGGTTTACCCTTAATAACGCCAGCTCTTGTAAGCTCAGCAGCACGAGTTGCTACCTTTGCAATACCGAAATCAATTATTTTTACAGTACCGTCATAAGAAACCAGAATATTTTGAGGACTTATATCCCGGTGTACAATATTGAGCGACTGACCTGTCAGCTTGTCTTTAAAAGAATGTGCATAGCCCAAGCCTTGCGCAATCTGCCCAATAATATATGCAGACAGTTCAATTGGGAAAAATTGTCTAGTTTCTGCAGTTCTTGCTAAACATTGTCTTAGGCTTTTTCCATCTACAAATTCCATTGCAATATATGGTTGTCCTTGTTCTTCACCAAAATCATAAACCTGAACAATGTTCGAATGATTTAAACTCATTGTGACTTTAATTTCTGATTTAAACATGTTTAAGAAGTCTGTGTTTGCACCATATCCGGTTTGAATGCGCTTAATGACAATAATCCTGCCTGCTCCTTCGACAGAAGCAAAACGTGCACGAAATATCTCTGCCATTCCACCCTGTGCAATGTGGTCCAACAGAAAATAACGACCAAATTTTTTCAGGACCTCAGACATAAATAGAGTGATCCCTCTTCTTTTTATTTCTCGGAATTTACAAAGAGGGACTAAAATAATTCTATTAAATCAATGAGTTTTACTAGAAAGCCACCAAAACCACCATTGGACATGACTACGA
This sequence comes from Deltaproteobacteria bacterium, assembly GCA_016194835.1. Taxonomy (GTDB): domain Bacteria; phylum Bdellovibrionota; class UBA1018; order UBA1018; family UBA1018; genus JACRAO01. The sequence continues at coordinate 2,977 of JACQAU010000275.1, read as the reverse complement.
TTAAGTCACCTGACTGACAATATTCTGACACCTGTTTAACTCCGTCGTCTACAGAGTTAAAAAAATATGCATTTTTATTTAATTTTAACAAATCTGCGACAAGTTCTTGACTTGAAAATCTATCACTTAATAAAATTTTGCTTTGATCAAAAGCTTCAGCAATAAAAATATGACTCGCTTCGGCAAAAGCTTTGACATACTCTTTCTGAAATATCTTTCTACGCGATGTGGCACTTCTGGGTTCAAAAATTACAATCAATCTCCGTTTAGGGTACTGCGCTTTTAATGCCACCAACGTTAGACGCACAGCAGTCGGGTGATGCGCAAAATCCTCAATAAGTAAAATGTCGTTATAGCAACCTTTGATTTCTTGACGACGTTTCACACCACGAAAAGTTTTAAAAGCCTCCTTAACTTTTTGTGGATCCAGACCGAGCTTCTCAGCTTCGATCCACACAGCAAGTGAATTTAAAATATTATGATTGCCAGATAATTTTATTTGAACATTTTCATGAGATTTGCCATGGTTTAAAATTTCAAATTCTGTTTTTTCTTCTTGAATACAAATACTGGTAGCCACATACTCCGATTGTGAATTAATACCATATGTAAACACCGGACAATTCGATTGTTTCAATAATTTTTCAATATTTTTATCATCAATATGAGCAATCAAATGTCCTGATACATTAATACGGCTGATCAGTCCATCAAAAGCATTTACAACAGATTCTAAATCAGGATAAATATCAGCATGATCATACTCGATTGAAGTAAGTATAACATGACGCGGGAGGTAGTAATTAAATTTTGGCACCTTGGCCCAAAAAGCAGTGTCATACTCATCACCCTCTAATATAAAAAGCTGACCTTCATCTAGGCTTTCAATATGAAAGCTTGGCAGATCAAAACTCACACCTCCAATAAAATAATTAGGTTTTTTACCACAGTATGTGAGCACATAAGAAAGCAAACTAGAAGTCGTAGTTTTACCATGTGTTCCTGCAACAACAATATTAAATGTATTTTTAAGAATTAGCTTTTCTAAAACCTCGGGGAGAGATGAGTAAACATAATTTTGATTCAGAACAAACTGAGCTTCCGGATTATTAGCACTAATAACATTTCCAATCACGACTAAATCTGGACGGTCTGCAAATTGTTTTAGATTTTCTGGTCTATACGAAGAAAAAACTTCGACACCAGCATTTTTTAAAACATCACTCATTGGAGGGTAAATGTTGCCATCACTTCCTGTCACACGAATACCATGGCGTCTCAAATGGGCCGCAAAAGAACCCATGAGCGTTCCACCAACACCTAAAATATGAACCCATCTAAGCGAACTAAATACAGGCAAATTTTGAGACATTAAGCCAAATCCTCCAAAAGAGCATCATGAAACCTTGGTCTAAATAATTTTATTTTTTCATTTCCTAAACCATAAGCAAGGCGATTTGTCATCAAAACCACAGCCATGGCTTTTTTAGTATCAATCCAAAGTGAACAACCTGTAAAACCCAAGTGTCCTACAGTAAACGGAGAAAAATATTTTCCCACAGACGCAAGCACACCAGAAGGCATATCCCAACCCAAAGTGCGATTGCAATCTGAAGGGTACCGCAATGGCTCCCACATTTGCCTTAGTATTTGTGGAGATAAAAAACCCCTCATAAGCTTTTTAGAAAAGCAGAGCAAATCTTCTGCTCTTGCAAACACTCCGGCATGTCCGCTGTATCCACCCATTGCCCACGAATTTTCATCATGCACTTGTCCCTGCAGAACCTCACCCCTCCAAAAGCAGTCATAAGTTGCAGCACAGTTGGAGAGAGTAAGTTTTTTCGGCTCATGTACTGTTCTATGATAAAAAGGGGCATCCAATCCCATGGGTTCCCACAAAAAAGTTCTAATCGCTCTATCTAATGGCATTTGTGTCAATTCTTCTAATATAAATCCCAAAAACATGAAAGTCAGATCAGAATAAATTGTTTTTTCGCCTGGCACTGCTATAAGTTCTGTCTCCAAAATTAATTTTCGTACTAGAGCTTGTCTGTCTGCAATTGAAACCTGATAAAGTGGTGTAGGATAAAAAACCTTCTCCATGTGTTTCCACCATGGTAAATGTGCTGGCATTCCCGCAGTATGGGAGAGGAGGTGCCTAATTTCTACGTCTGCATAAGGATAGTTTGAAAAAATAGTTTTTACATTAGTATTCCATCTTAACCAACCGCGATCTACCAAAAGAGCAGTTAAGGTTGCTGTTGCAAAAACTTTACTCAAAGATGCAATATCAAAAAATGTGTTATTTAACATGGGCAATATGGGTAACATTGGTGTAAAAGATCGATTACCAACGGCACAAAGTCTTATACAATCAGTATTTTTACTTTGCCAAAACCCCACAACAAATCCAGGTGCAACTTTATCTAAAATACCTTGCTCTATGATCTTAAATGTTTTTGGAAATTCTGCCGGACTTAATAATAACTTTCTGCAGCACAATCCATCTCCTGGCTCACAATCTAAAATCATCAATGTTCCTGTCTCTTTTTAGCTTTTATAATAAAAAGCTTACTCAAACCTGGCCACACTTGTCCAAACATATTCATAGCAAAATCAGAATATTTGCCAAAGGATTTGGTAAACGGCATGCCACGAATCTCTTCTATTAAAAATCCAGTTTCATGACAAAGCTCTTTGATTTTATGTATATTTAATACTCTTATGTTTTCACCACCGTGGTCTTCTGGATAAGCACCTAAAAGCTTTGGATACTTTCCTGCCATAATACGCAATCTATTTTCAAAATGGTTAAAATTATATGCTGTAACAAGACACAATCCATTTGGTTTTAAAATCCTGAAGCATTCGTCCATAAAAAATTTTGTGTCATATAATTGTTCCAAAATTTTACTTGCACAAACAACATCAAAACTACTATTTGCAAACTTGAGTCCATCTTCTATATCCGCAACTT
>JACQAU010000298.1 GCA_016194835.1 Deltaproteobacteria bacterium | reverse complement strand
TTTACTGGGCAGTTCGTTATCTCAATAAACCCTATGTATTTTCTCCAGTTGGGTCTTTGCCAATATTCGGACGTTCAAAAATTTTGAAGACAGCGTACAATTACATTATTGGACAAGCATTGGTTTCTCATGCTACTGGATATGTCGCAGTAACGCAGAAAGAAGTTCTTGATTTTTTGCCCTACGGAGTCGATCCAAAAAGGGTGAAAGTAATTCCCAATGGTATTCGTACAGAATTATTGTTCTTTGAAGATAAAGAAGAATTTCTAAGTAAAATTGGCAGCCCAAGGGGGAAAATTTTTCTTTATATCGGTCGCCTGAATCCAATAAAAGGCCCCGACTTGCTGATTGATGCTTTTATTCAGGCACAGTCCACACTCAACCCTACACTGGACAAGGACGTGCTTGTCATTGCGGGCCCAGATGAAGGTATGGGAGCAGAACTCAAAAGCAAGGTTGCTCAAGCAGGACTGACTAGTCGTGTTTATTTTGTTGGTTATTTAGATGCTCGAGCAAAATCCCAGGCTTACCATGCATGTGATGTTCTGGTGATACCTTCACGCTCGGAAGCCATGTCTATCGTGGCGGTCGAAGGAGGTTTTTGCGGCTTGCCAGTTTTGCTCACTAATACCTGTGGGTTTGATATCGTCGACGAAGTTGGAGGCGGGAAAACAGTACCACCGACAGTAGAGGGAATACTCGAAGGACTCTTGTTTATGAAGAGCCATGAGGCCGAATTACCGGAAATTGGAAGACGACTCAAGGAAAGAGTAACTTGTGATTTTACTTGGGACCATGTAACCGACGAGCTGGTTCACTACATTGAAAAAGAAATTTTAAGCTCATAAGTTCTAAATGCTGGTTTGTAATCTAATAAACATATAACCCCTTGACACATAAGATGTAAATAGCTGATATCAAAGAATGTCTGCGGAATTACATTTTTATAAGACATTGGCAATAAAAAGAAATAACACTGCCAAACCTTGGATTTACATTGGTAAATGTCAGCGTCAAATAAATCGTTGGGCAAGATTTTTTGATGAAAAAAATCGTATTTTTTTAGGATGCAAATTAGAGCAAACTGCTCTCAAGCTTAGAGAACCTTTTACAGAATGGATATCCAAACTTGCTCAAAATAGTCATAAAGACATTAACGCCATAGGACGTTTTTGGGCAATAACGTTTACGGCGAGAAGTCCAGAAACTTCTGATATTTTTCAAAATTTCTGTTTATTGTATCTCTGCATATCTGAAATTAACAACAATCCAGAAATTCAAGTCGTTGTTGAAGATCCATGGCTTTTCTATGCTCTTTTGCCTTATGTATCTAAATCAAACGGAAATTTTCGGACGCGTCTTGATCGGTTTAAGGTATCTGTTTACTTTTATGCTAGAGTTTTACCAGCGCGATTTTTGTTTTTACTGAGAGGCATAAGTAGATTAATACTTGCACGCATTTTGCGACCCAGGAATTCATTTAATGCAAAAACTGTAAATTTAGTCAGTTATGCTATACCTTCATCGCTCACAGGGAATACTTATTATGACCCCTTCTTTGGAAATTTACCTGAGCTTTTAAAAAGCTGGAACTTTGAAGTTCATCATCTTTTCCCTCTCCATACCCCATTTAAACTTTTTTTTAGGATTTCACGAATTTCTTCAGGTAGACTTTTAGCTTCATGGGCAACCGCGCTAGATCTTCTCTATTCAAGCTTGTTTTTGGCAAAAATTTCTATCAAAACTAAAGCAATTCAGTTTGAAAACATAAATATTAAGTGTTTTTTACAGAAAGAGCTTATTAAAGAAAATGCAAGTAACCGTTATGTGCTAAATATCTGGCAAACATTAACGTGGAAGCGATTTTCTAAACGCGCCAAAGGAGTGGTAATTTATATTTTTGAAAATCATCCATGGGAAAAAGGGCTGAACTATTCTCTTTCAAAAAGCTCGGTTAATAGAATTGGATACCAACATAGCACAATCCCAGCACTGCTAATGAATTATATCCCGGCTGGTAAAGCAGAAGTTTCTTTTTATCCAGAAGTGATACTAGCAAATTCGCCAGCAAATCAAAAACTCTTGAAATCTTTTGGGTGGGATATACCAAGAGTATTGGTTGCGGGTGCGCTTCGTTATAATTTACGACTTGATCAAACCTCTAAAATAGAAATTTCTACTGGTGTTAATCGAAGACCAACTCTGTATATAGCATTTCCAGGGGAGCCTGAACTTTCTGATCATTTGCTTAATATTTTAAACAGTAAAATTCACACTGATTCGCAAACCAGATTACTTTTAAAGTTTCACCCTTCGCTTTTCCCGCGTAAAAAACTTTATAAACATATTCCTAGAGCAGAATTAACCAATCAGCAACTCAATGGTTTGGCTAATCAACTGGATGGAGTGCTTTTTATGTCAACTACTCTTGGTCTTGAGGCCTTGCTTATTGGACTGCCAGTGTATCGTTTTATTCCAGATAGCATTCTGAGTCTAGATCCAATGCCTTCTTTTCTCCCCAATCATACTACTAACCTTTGTGATTATCGAACCATAGGACGTCTTGTGTCCAATATAACTATCCGCAAAACTTCGCTTCAACCTCATACTGAATCTAAAAACTTGCTTTATTTTCCAGTTGATGAGCAAGTCTGGAAAAAAGAATTATGTTCTAAAGGCTCGCAAGCCCACTGTCTATCCCAGGAGGAGGGTAACCTAAAAAATGAGATAGTTTATTAAAAGAAAGAGACATGTCTTTAGGACGAATAGCTTTCAAAGTTTTAGAATCTACAGAAATGCCATTAATCAGATCTAAGGAATAGTCATATTTTTTTGCTAAACGTATACCAAAGTCATATTTAGATAGCCGATCTGATCCAGCTACATTAAATATACCATTGGCTTGTTTTTTAATAAGAACACCAAGTAACTGGGCAAAATGCATCAAAGCAATAGGTGAGATAAAGTCATCCTGAAAAAGTTCTACCGTTTTTTTTTGTTTTAAGTTATTTCTAATCCAGTCTGAAAACGAAGCTCGCCATGGTT
>JACQAU010000297.1 GCA_016194835.1 Deltaproteobacteria bacterium | reverse complement strand
ATCAGAGGTTTTTCTTGTTTGTAGACAAAACCAAACCTTGTCTAAACCTGCACAAGCTTTTGCTGAGTTTCTAACGGAAAATATTTCAAAACACCTGTAGCCTGGAAACAGTCGCACCGTCAGCGTTTTTATAAATAATTAGTAGTGGATTCGGTAAATTTGTTAGCTAATCGTATATTTTTTTTAAAGTGACTATATTTTACATGATTTAGTGCTGAATATTTGACTCTATAATTATATTCACTTTCGGTTTCGTTTATTAATTTTTCCCAGTCTTGTATTAATACAGGATCGTCGTTTTGAATAGCTGAAGACGCAATTGCTTTTTTATTAAACGGGCACACTTCTTGGCAGATATCACAACCAGCAACCCAGGTACCAGAGTTATTTTTGCAATCGCCATTTGAACTTTTCTTTTCTAGTGTAAGATAACTGATGCACTTTCTTGCATCTAAAATATTTTTATCCACAAAAGCCTGTGTGGGACATGATGTTATACATCGATTGCAGTTGCCACAGTAATTTGGCAAAGGCTTTGGACTAAGATCTAATGGTTCATTAATAAGTACGGCTGCTAGTAAAAAGAAACTCCCTGATTTTGGATGAATAAGCATGGTATTTTTCCCGATCCAGCCCAAGCCCGCAAACATTGCCCAACTTCTTTCTAAAAGTGCACTTGTATCTATGCAAATTTTCCATTTCAGTGGTGTGCTGTGATTTTCGTTCCAACTTTGTGTAACGTTGTGCATTAATGACTTATTTTTCTGCTACACAGAATATACTTTTTGATTCAGGAAATAGTTTTCTTGGGTCTTCTCTTGTGATTTGCCTTTTTATGAGGTATTGCATTTCTCCAGCGTATCCAGCGGCAATCCAGTCTGTGTATTTTTGATAATGTGAGCTATATGTTTTCAGGGTTATTTCAATATCCACTCCTCCAAATGTTAAGAAGTCCAGATTTCCGGCTTCATTAGATAGAAGCGAATAAAGGTTAGTCATATTGCATTTAAATAACAGTAGCAAAAAAATCAGGTGGGATGAATTTTGTGATTTTGACGTTTAAAATATTGCCAGGTTTTAGTTGTTGAGTACTGACGTGTGGTAAAATTTCATTGATAAAAACATTACCATCAATCTCCTGTGACTGTGTAGACATGCGGGCTTGAATAAAAAATGGCGAGAGAGAATTTTCGCCCTCTATCATAACAGAGCGTTTTTGATTTAGATGTTTTTGATTCCACTGAAAAGCTTGAGCCTTTAAAGCTGCTAATAATTGTTTTTCTCTTTTTCGTTTTATTGTATTGGGTATTTGTTCTTTTAGTTTCGTAGCAACGGTTTCCTCTTCTTGTGAGTATCTAAATACACCCACATGGTCGAGCTTAAGTTTTTCTAAATCACTGCAGAGTTCTTTAAAATCTTCTTCGGTTTCACTCGGAAAACCCACAATAATAGAAGTTCTAAAAACAATATCTGGAATTTTATTTCTTAATTTTTCAATGAGTGAAAATAGTTTTTTTTTGTTAAGTTTTCTGTTCATTAGATTTAAAATCCGATCATTTGTGTGTTGGATTGGCATGTCTAAATATTTCACAATTTTCTGTTCCCTAGCAATGATTTCGATTAATTCATCAGAAAACTGATCAGGATAAACATAATGTAGTCTTACCCACTCGATGCCTTCTGATTTACAAAGCTCTGGTAGCAGTGTCTCAAGGCGTTGTTTATATTTCCATTCCATACCGTACTCTGTAAGGTCTTGGGCAATTAGGTTGAGTTCTTTCACTCCGCCTTTGGCCAGTGTTTTGGTTTCTGCTACTAGCGATTCGATACTGCGCGATCTGACGTTACCTCTTAGTTTTGGAATAATACAAAAAGAACAGAGACGATTACAGCCCTCAGAAATTTTTAGATATGCACTATATGTAGATCCAGTTTTGATCCTTAGATCGTTTTCTGTATGTATAAAAGCAGGTTGGTTTATATAAGATCGTTTTGGTATTTCCGCCCCAAATTTTAGTTTGCTTTGATTTAATATTTCAGTAATTTTATGATATAAACCAGTACCCACAAACAAATCTACTTCTGGGAGTTCTTTTTCTAGTTCCTGCCAATAGCGCTGTGATAGG
>JACQAU010000272.1 GCA_016194835.1 Deltaproteobacteria bacterium | reverse complement strand
TGTCATCTGGCACAGACACAGACACAGACACAGACACCGCTCACTGACACAGAGTTTCTTTGAACTATAGAAACTGCTGACTAGTTACAAAATTTTTTCCAATTGTTTCAAACTATCTTTCAATAGGTTCTGACCAAGCACATATTATCAATTTGCTTACAAAATAAGATACCGCTCCAGAAATGATAAGTGCTTCAGTTAATAATATAATTAAAGCCGCAAAAGTTTATCAATATACAAGTGACAATCTAGACAAAATCAAGCACGCTACAGATAATAAAGACGAATGGCAGAAATTTGTAGCTACTTTACCTGATGCTAGAATAAGAGAAAACCCAACTGATCCTAATTCTCCACAAATACCAAATCCTTATTTACATGAGTTTACAAAACCACTAGCGATTAAACTCTATGAAAATGACCTAGAAGCAAATCCAATCCTGAAAGCCGATGTCAAGTTGCAAGGACATAACACTGAAACAAATACATTAATACATTGGATGCAACAATATTTTAATGAAAAAACAAACTATGAAGAAGCTATAAAAAAACAAAAAGACAAGTACGAAAGCGAGTATCAACGGTGGCGATTGGGAGAAGGTCATGCGAGTCCACAAGCCGGACCGGTAGCTTCAGTTCCATTTAGACCAACTGGAAGTTATAATCACACTTATGAAGAAGACATGATGGAAGGCTTCAATCAAGAAATAAGACTTAGGGAAAAATTTCTAGAAGAACAATGTAGAGGTGGCGTTGGATCACTAGCGCCTGTAGGAGAATCAGACGAAATAATGAGAATGCGATTTGAGGCTTATGTGCTTCTGAAGCGTCCGGATCTTAGTACGCCTATCCAGTATAACGGATTAACAGAAGACGACATAAAAACTCTGACCGTAGAAGCAGCTAGTGTGACAAAGGCTAAATATGAAAAAGATAAGGTGCAAACAAAAAAGATCTTGAAGGCAATAAAAACCGATAGTCGCATAAAAGAAAAGTCTATTAGGTCATTATTGGAGGAAGGTAAAGTTAACGAAGACATGGAGGTAAATCCAGATGTTTATGGCATATACAAAACAGATGATTCGGAATTTCTAGAAATGAAAGATCTTCTCGAAAGAGCAGGTAGCATTGAACAAAGAAACTTGGATTTTTATAAGCAATTTCCTGAATTGCCCCCTGAGGTTAGAGAAAATATACTTGATTTCGAAGACCTTAAAAATGAACTTATTTCGTATCTTGAAAAACTTTTGGAGAAAATCAATGACTGTGGAAATTTTGGATGTAACCCGAATCGACATTGTGTTTTAGATCAAGACAGAACCCGTTGTAACAAGTCCTTAAAGTCTAGGTTAGAAAATACTTCAAAATTAATAAAAGCTTTCAAAGGAGACAAGGACAATCCCAGTATTTTTGATTTTGATGAATTTAACTACGAATTCATGTTCCTAAAGGTGAGACTTATTAGTCAGTCTGCATTGGATTTTTCTGAGGAGAGATTTTTAGAAGCTTATGATGAATTTGCTGCAAATAAAGCTAATATTATGATTAGAAATCTACTAAATTCAACTATAGCTATTGATACTCAGATTGCAGGTGAATGGCTAGAAAAAACTGGAAGTTACGGAGATCCAGCAAATCAAAGATTTGTAGATTTTAGAACTAAACGATCGAGAGAAATGCTGGGTGCAATACTTGGAGAAAAGTAAGAGCGGTTTGAATAATCGTGCAACTAATTTCTTAATTACTGCAAGTTCCCAATCTCAACCGGTATGGATTTCAATACTAGCCCATCTGTTGTTTTTAGCATCAATCCACCAGCTACTTGGCATTTTTTAGACAAAAATAATTCGTGTTTTAGCAGCTTGCTTGCGTTGATCTGCTCTTGTGTAAATCCATATTCTATTTGAAATGTATTTTCACTTTCAGAAAATTTTAACCCACCCTTTTCAGTCTGTAAAAATATCCTTTCAGTAGATGCAAAAGCTCCAACATTATTAATACTATAACCCACAACGCTTACTGCATATAACCGATCAACACGTGGCTGAAACGAAGCTTGTTCCTCATCAGTCGAACCACCACTTTGTGCGATCACTTTACAGCTAGAGTCTTGTGGTGATGTAGCCGTTTTTGAACATTCGAAAATATTTAGATCTATATCATTGCCTGGTGATTCTCCAGTTGTAATGGTAACCAATGACGCTTCTTGAGAATAAGCTCTCATTATTCCAAGAGGACTCTCAACATAAACTGTTTCGTCTTTATTTACTGAACCTAAAACACGGTTCCATAAACTATCCAGTACAAATGAGCTTTTTGCTTGGTCTAATGTGATAGAATACGATGCTTCTTTAATTTTAAGATTGAAAGAACCAGTTAATGCAGACACAGAACCTGCAATTTTTTCTAAATTAGACTCGCCAATTACATAATCAACTCTCAACTTGTATTGTGATTTTAAATAACGATATTGACCAAAAACATGCAAATCCCAAATACCTGGTTTTGGATTGATTCTTGTAAATCCAAGTTGTCTCTTTGCAGTTTCAATTAAAGGAGTACCATCGGCTGCACAATTTGAAATGCGTGCATTTTTTCTGGATTTGATTGGATTGGTAATATTATCACCTTCGAGTGCCATAAGTTCAACACCCGAACAATTTTGTGTGAGTTTGGGTAGTGGCACTTCTAAAGTAATTTTTACAGCACTTGTGCCTTTTGGAATGTCTACATAATGTCTTTTGACTCCAAAACTATTAACAGAACTCTGAACTTCGTAAGCACTTGAGTTGGCCAATGTTCTGTGCGGGATAGACAGATAAACCGGAATAATAAATGACGGCAATGGTGAAACTGCATCGTCAACCGCTCTGTAAGCATAAATCAACACTCCATGGTCTCCTGGAGGTAGTTCGTTCATAAGTTCGCGATTTAGACAAATCGCAAGTAAACTATCTTGAGCTGGCACCAAAGTACCAGAGCCATCTGAGTTCATGCTTATGCCAGCACCTTTGCCAATTACAGTAAATCTTGTTGTCTCTGAATCAGAGCAGTTAAGCTGGTCCAAGACCCCAACTTTTAACCATAGTTTATCTGAACCATAAACTATGGTCTTTAGTACAAATTCATCTCGAGAAGTAAAAAGCTGTTGTCCTAAAAGCTCTGCCGCTTCTGGAGTATTCATTAAGCTATCAGGCAACAATCTAGATATATAAACTCTCCTTAATGTCTCATTTGTTTTTGCATCTAAAAATAACCCAGTCCCAAAAGCCGGGCTATCTACATCACCCATGCGACTGCCATCATATGCAATACCATTAGGTCCGGTGGTGGGTATTAAAATTTTATAATCCAATTCGACAGGCTTATTTTGATAAGTCACAGCAGTGGGTGGCATTTTATCTCGAAATTTAAAAAGCATTTTCCATGCAGCAACTAAATCTAAAATACCAGTGCCTTGATCAATCCAAGTGTATTGTCCCTCTGCTTTTTCTAGAGTTTCAGGATCAAATCGATTGACATCAAAAGCTCTGGCCGAAGAAATAAGAATTTGTTTTAGAAGCAAGGCATTTGTTGTAAGTTCTTTGCCAGGGTGGAAAGAATTATATTTTTTAATAGCGTCTAGCAGCAGTGCATAAGCTCCAGTGGCTGTTGGAGCAGCCATCGAAGTTCCCCAGTACACATCCAAGCCCGCCCGGGCACCTGGCGGAGCATTGAGCTGAATCGAACTTAACTCTGT
>JACQAU010000271.1 GCA_016194835.1 Deltaproteobacteria bacterium | reverse complement strand
CTGGCGAATTTAGTGTTGATCAATTGGAGGCAAAGGCAGCGTTAAGTGCTTTTATCGGCGTTTTAGACGGAATCCTAGCAATATTGCCATTATATCATTATGTAAAAAATAAGATTCCAGAACTAGACCCCAATGGCTGTAAAAAATGCGAAATAGACAAAAAATCAACCAATGACTCTCTTGTCCCAGAGCCAACAAAAGAAGGGTCTAAGCCAGATATACAATTCGAAGAAGGCAAAGACTATTATGTTAATAATAATGGTGTAATTTCAGCTTTGCCCAATAAAAGATTAGCATTTCAGTTATTAGAGATATTAAATAAGGTCAATAAAGAGACTCCACAAGTAACAGTATTAGATGCCAATGGTAATCCGAGAGGTTATAGTTTTAATATTTTTTATAATCCAAAACCAAATGGATTGGGGGAGTTTTCTTTTGCGCCAGATTTCGCAAAATTTATAAAATTTGGAGTTTTTGTACCACAAGATTGTCTACAGAATAGTTATATCAGAATTGGAACATCCGATATCGTCATGGGAGAAGGAGACAACGTCGGATGGAATTTAGATAGAGCAAATTATGAATTTTCGAAGCTTATGCAATTACCTGGACTACCGGAGGGAGCATTTGGGCTTCATGCAGGGGTTGTTAAGGCTTCTATTGAGTTTGCCTTAGGTAGAATGACCGAAAAAGGTGAGCCAATTGGCGGTTCGCCGGAAGCTGAACTGAAAAAATTGTTTTTGGGAAATGATAATTTATGCACTGTTAACAAACCTGACGGCACTAAGGTTCCTGATAAAGGCACTGATGTCCCTATCGATGGTGACGGCGCAGTGGTGATTCCCGATAAAGGCACTGAGGTTCCTATCGATGATGACAACGCAGTGGCGGCTCCTATTGAAAATGCTGTGCCAGCTACTGATGGCCTTTGATGTTTGCATGCTCAACCGTGTAACCAGAAAACACTTCTTTGGCTACTAATGTGTTATTAAGTGCAAAAGTTACTCCTGCGCCGGAAGTAAAAAATAATAGCGGCAGTAGATGCATTCCTAACCATATAAAAAGAAGAGTCTGGCTACGTGATAAAGGAACATGTTCTAGTTAAGTAAAACAACTGCCTTAATTCCCACTCAGTTGCTCCAATCGACAGTTCAGGTAAAGCCTCTCTTTCGGACGGAACAACACGCAAACAAAAATGCTTGATGACTGAAACTAGCCAAGATGGCTGGAAGTCAGAATGTGATCATGGCAACGGTGGTGGATACTGTTTTGGCGAAGGACTTTGCATTTCTTATGAGACAGATACTGCAGGACAAGCTTTCACTACAACGATTATTATGGATGGCCAATCTGACATGCGATTAATGCGTACTGAGCTTCACAATGACAAAGCGGTTCGATTTTTTCGCGAGAAACTGCACAAAAAATAAACCAAAACTCTCGTGTCTAATTGCACAATTGAGGGCATTACTATATTATGGTGATGCCCTCAGTTAAGGAAACAAACATGGTAAATTTTAATAAGTTTTTTGCATTTTCAAAAAACTATAGTTTAGGCAGTTATTTCAAGAACTATCTAAAGCTTATTTTTGTTTGGTGCCCTATCGTCACCATTTTATTTGCCTTCGGATTTAGCGGATTTGAAAATTTTGCTCAAAGTTTTTCTACTTCAATGATAATTGTCTCAACCACAGCTTCATCTTGTTTCTTGGGTTCCAGATTGATTAGATATCTTTTCAATTATTATAGAATTAGACGTGGCCAAAAACCCAAAGAATGCGGTTTTTTCTGGGGAGTTTTGACTTCATATCCGTTTCTTCCTCCAGGTTTATATCTTGGTTTTATGTTGGCAGGCAAATTTAGCGCTGCTATTGGCTACACATGGACTGCCCCAATTTACAACGATTACGCCTCAGGAATCATTTTTGGGATCATGGTCTCAGTTTTATTCACTCTCTTTGAGGTAATTCGGGAATCAAAAGAAGCAAAGCAATCTGCAGAATTAAAGTGTCGCACACTGGAAAATGAAAAACTGAAAGCTCAGATTTCTGCCTTAACCGCCCAAATGAACCCACATCTGCTCTTCAATACGCTTAACACAATCGTATCAACTATTACTACAGATCCAAAATCAGCCGAGGACATGGTCGTACAGCTGTCTGAACTTTATCGAGGAATACTACATGCAGCCAAGGAAGACATACACACCCTTGAGAACGAATTGCTGCTATGTAAATCTTATTTAGAAATAGAGCGTAAGAGATTTGGTCCAAGAATTGCGTATCAATTCAATATTGAAGACAAAATTGATCCAAAGAAAATAAAAATCCCTGTACTGCTTCTGCAGCCTCTTGTGGAAAATGCAGTTAAACACGGATTAACGCCAAAGCGTAGTGGAGGGAACATTTTAATTGAAGTAAAAAGAAATGGATCTAGTTTCGTTATTAGCATTATAGACAATGGAGTTGGAATCGATGTAAAAAAACCATCAGACGGCACTGGAACCGGTCTTTTAAATTGCAAATCCAGAATAAAACTCAAGTACGGCGAAAACTCTAAGTTTAGTTTTAACCGAAACGAAAGAAATGAGACGACGGTATCTATCTCTATCCCACTAAAGGAGGCTGCATGTGATTAGAGCTATTGTTGTAGATGATGAACTACCAGCGATTGATCGAATAAAAAAATTATTAAAACCTTATGCCGACATAGACATTATAGGTGAATTTTTTGACGGGTTATCTGCACTTTCTGCGATTGAAGAGAAAAAACCTGACATTGTTTTTCTCGACATAGATATGCCAGAGCTTAACGGTGTTCCCTTGCACAATCTTACGACAACTCACAGAACAGTATTTCTGGCCTCGCCAACAAGAATTACAGATCCAAAACAGCTTTAAACAAATGGGGCAGATAAGCTCATGACCAGTCGAATCCATCAATGTTCCGTAAAACTGCAACGAACTGAATTGGACTCATCTCAAGCTTGTGACTATAATTAATGAATTGCTTGAATTGATTGGAGTCCATTCCAGTAAATTCTAGAGGAGTCAGAGGTTTGTCTGGCTCCTCAACTTTAAAATCCTTTATTTATATTTTAGCTTAAATTCTCAGGTTTGATCCATTTGTCATTGCATGGACCATGTCCGTGCGTATTTGCGTTTTTTGGTCCAAATTT
>JACQAU010000270.1 GCA_016194835.1 Deltaproteobacteria bacterium | reverse complement strand
TTTTTTGTCAATATGGGACCTCAGCATCCCTCGACACATGGAGTGCTAAGGCTTGTTTTAAAGTGTGACGGGGAGACTATTAAGGAAGTAATTCCGGTTTTGGGTTACATCCACCGCGGTATTGAAAAAATGTGTGAGCATTTAACGTATCGACAATGTGTTCATCTAACAGATCGGATGGATTATCTTTCGGCTCTTATGAATAATTGGGCTTTTTCGATGACTGTCGAAAAAGCTGCGCAAATCGAAACCAATGACCGTATACAAACAATTAGGACTATTTTAGCTGAACTTGAGAGAATACAAAGTCACACATTGTGGTGGGGTGTTTTTGGCATGGACTTAGGTGCGTTTACTCCATTTTTGTACGGGTTTCGTGATCGGGAAAAAATTACTGATATTTTAGAAGAATCTACTGGCTGCCGTTTGACTATGAATTATATACAGCCGGGCGGTATCATGTCGGATATTCATCCAAATTTTCAAAAGCGTATAAAAGAGTTTATTGAGTATTTTAAACCAAAACTCAGAGAATATGAAATTTTGATCAGTGATAATGTGATATTTAAGGAACGTTTAAAAAATATCGGCATTTTAAATAAAGAAGACGCTGTAAGTTTTGGTGCAACTGGACCGGTTTTAAGAGCAAGTGGTGTGCCACTTGATCTAAGAAAACTAGAACCATATGGAGTGTATTCTAAAGTAAATTTCAGAGTTCCTGTCGGGAGTGTTGGTGATTCGTGGGATAGGTACCAGGTACGGGTAGAAGAAATGAAAGAGTCACTAAATATAATAGAACAGCTAGTAGATAATGTTCCCGAAGGTAAGCACATGCTCATGAAGCCTGCGGTAAAAATAAAACTGCCGGAGGGGTCTTATTATTCACAGCTTGAAACTGCACGCGGGATTTTAGGAGTATTTTTAGTATCGAATGGGAAAGAGTTTCCATACAGAGTGCATTTTAGAACTCCAAATTTTAATAATTTATGGGCAATCACGCACATTGCGCCGGGGTTTCGTATGGCTGATTTGGTAGCTATGATTTCGACTTTAGATTTGGTAGTACCGGATATGGATAAATGATGACAACTTTGACGTTGGTGCAAAAAATTCAGGAAAGTTTGGCACATGACTTGTGGGTTTCTGTTGGGTTATTGTTGCTGGGACTGTTGTGCTTGGGTGCTTTTGTTGCGGGTCTTGGATTAGTACTTGTCTACGTTGAAAGAAAAGTGGCAGCTCATTTTCAGTGTCGCTTGGGTCCGATGCGGGTAGGTTGGCATGGAGTACTGCAAACTGTAGCTGATGGAATAAAACTTTTACTCAAGGAAGATATTGTGCCACTGCAAGCGGATAAAATGCTGCACGTACTTGCTCCTTTCTTGTGCTTTTTGGCAACACTTTTGGCTATTGTCATGATTCCATTTAGCCCTATCGTACAACTGGCAGATTGCAATATTTGTATCTTGTATATCTCAGCGGTAAGCGGTTTGGGAATCCTAGGTATTTTACTTGGAGGTTGGAGTTCTAACAATAAATGGTCTCTTTTGGGTGCCATGAGAGCTGGTGCTCAAATGATTTCTTATGAGATCTCAGCAACTCTAGCTGCCCTCGTGATTGTTATGTTTTCTGGATCACTGCGGTTATCTCAAATAGTTTTAAGTCAACATAGTGGCTGGTGGATTTGGAGAGCTCCAGGAGTGGGTTTGATTGCGTTTTTGATTTTCTTAATAGCATCAATTGCTGAAATCAATCGCACACCATTTGACTTGCCAGAAGGTGAAAGCGAAATTACTGGAGGATTTCATACAGAATATTCTGGTCTGAGATTTGCGTTTTTCTTTTTGTCTGAGTTTATTAATATGTTTGTCGTGTCAGCCATTGGAGTAACTTTGTTCTTTGGAGGCTGGATGCCGTTTCATATTGGTAATTGGCAAGCTTTTAATAATATAATGGATGTTTTGCCTGCATTATTCTGGTTTTTAGTAAAGACTGGAACTTTGATTTTTTTTATTATGTGGTTTCGGTGGACGTTTCCTCGCCTCAGAGTGGACCAGCTCATGAGACTTGAGTGGAAAGTGCTGCTGCCAATTGGATTTGTGAATTTGTTTTTAGCTTCGTTTATGATCCTAGGGAGATTATATTTCTTCCCGATTTAGGAGTTGCATGAATTTAAGTGAGTTTTTTAAGAAAATTATTTCTGGCGTGATTTCACTTGGCAAGGGTATGAGAGTTACTTTTTATTACCTGGTTCATCCTAAGACTGTAGTAACTCAACAATATCCAGAAAATCGAAATGATTTAAAAATATTTGACCGATTCCGTATCAGACTTACGATGGTTCATGACGAGCACGGGTTTCATAAATGCACGGCTTGTACTTTTTGTGAGCAGGCGTGTCCTAATGGGTCCATTAGAGTGTATTCTCAAAAAGGAAAAACTAGTAATAAAACAGAGCTAAATTCGCTTATTTGGAAGATGGATCGATGTACGTTTTGTAATGCTTGTGTGATTGTTTGTCCATTTTCGGTATTAAAAATGACTACGGAATTTGAAAATTCGGTTTTTGATCGCAGGCTTTTAGCTGTTAATCTGACTCGTTATTCTGGGCCGACATCACAGGTATTAATGAAGGTGGCGGATACAGAGGAAAGGAGGAAATTGATTGAACCTAGAGGGGTTTATGATGGAGAAGTTTATTTAAAGATAAAGAAATAGATTGATAGAGAGCTATAGCGGGTAACATAGTTAGTTAGTTTTTTAGTGTTTTAAAAATAATTTCCATAACCGGGCGCCATCCTGGCTCTCTTGGGGCCCCTTGTGCATCCTGCACGCGATTCGCGGCATTATATCTCTGGCTCCCCAAAGGCCGGTTCTGGAAATTATTTTTAAAACACTAAAAAACTAACTAAACTATGTTACTCATTATATATATTTAAATCAAACCTACATGCGCTGGGTATTTAAAAAGGAATTAGAAAGAATAAGAAGGAATTATAATGACTTTAGAGATGTTAGTGTATGCAGCTTTTTTTTATGTTTTCGCGTTTTGTGCTA
The DNA here is from genome assembly GCA_016194835.1 of Deltaproteobacteria bacterium. Lineage (GTDB taxonomy): Bacteria > Bdellovibrionota > UBA1018 > UBA1018 > UBA1018 > JACRAO01. The sequence continues at coordinate 5,841 of JACQAU010000270.1, read as the reverse complement.
TTTTGCTGGCAATATGTGCTGTCGTTACAAAACGTATCTTAAGATCTGCTGTATATCTCATGGGCGTGCTGCTCATTAGCGCTGCCTTTTATGTAATGTTAAATGCACAGTTTTTAGCAGGTGTTCAAGTCTTGGTCTATGTCGGTGGCATTGTAGTCTTGCTCGTTTATGCCGTTATGCTTACACAAACAAGCCAGGTATTAGAAACACTCCCTTCTCGTATACGAAACACTCTTGGTTTTTTCGTGGGAGTTGGGTTTTTTTGCTTCTCACTCTGGTGTATTTTTAATTCTGACTTAACATTAATTACTATAAATTCTAAAAATATTAATTTAGCCACTCAAGACATTCGGGCAATTGGTAAAAAACTCCTAAGCACAGAACGCGGTGGTTATGCCGTAGCGTTCGAAGTACTATCTATCTTACTCTTAGTGAGCGTTTTAGGCGGTATTGTTTTAGCTAGAAAAATTTCCCCAGGAGAGACTTCACCAAAGGAGACTCATGTTGGCTAGTATTTTTAATTCTCCTTATTTTTATCCCAGCATTTATCATTGGCTGGTTTTATCTTCAGCTCTGTTTTCTATCGGGATTTATGGCTTTTTGACACGAAAAAATGCTGTCGGTATTTTGATTTCGCTTGAACTCTGCTTGAACTCTGGAGCTCTGAATTTTGTGGTTTTTGATTATTTTAGAGGCAATCATATTGATGGAAAAATCATGGCGCTTTTTATCATTGCAGTTGCTGCGGCAGAAGTTGTTATTGCAATGGCTATTTTTGTTGGCATGTTTAAACATAAAAAAACAATTGATGTTACAGAAATGAATCAAATGAGAAACTAAAAATGCAAAATTTTATTAATATTTTTACACATGGTATTTTTATAAAGCATGCATGGTTCGTATTGGCGGTTCCTTTTTTATCTTTTGTTTTTGTGGGCCTTGTTTTGCGTCCACTTTCGAAAAAAGCGTCGGGTTTGATTGCTACACTTTCAATAAGTGTGACTACTTTGTTCGTGTATGGAATAATCGCAGAGTGTTTTTTGATGCACCGGGTACCCAGTGGAGCCGCCTGGCAGGTGCCTTGGCTAAGGTATCAAGACGGCTTAAGTGCTACTTTAGGCGTTTTAGTTGATCCATTGTCGCTTCTTCTTATGTGTGTTGTAACTACAGTGAGTGCTCTAGTACATCTTTATTCTATTGGGTACATGCGCGGAGACGAAGGAGTTGGCAGATATTTTGCTTTCCTGAATTTATTTACGTTCAGTATGTTAGGACTTGTTGTTGCACCTAATATTTTGCAGATTTTTATTTTTTGGGAACTGGTTGGTGTTAGTTCGTTTTTACTCATAGGATATTACTACGAAAAGCCACAGGCCGTGGCAGCTTCTAAAAAAGCTTTCATAGTTACCCGTTTTGCTGATTTGGGATTTTTTATCGGAATTTTTATTTTGGGTTATTATGGTTTTCAGTCATTTTCACGCTTAGGTCCCACTGTGCCACAAGCCTTGTCGCCATTTGATTTCGCTTATTTGACAAGTCCGGCATTTATCGAATTTTTTAAACATGAAACTTATATGATTTTTGGACTAAGTATTTTTTCGCTTACGTTGATTTTAGTGTTTATGGGAGCCTGTGGTAAAAGCGCAATGTTCCCGTTGCATATTTGGCTTCCAGATGCCATGGAAGGTCCAACGCCTGTTTCAGCTCTTATTCACGCAGCCACCATGGTGGTAGCTGGTGTTTATCTAGTGGCTCGAATGTTTCCTCTTTTTGTTGCATCTCCTGAAGCACTGGGCCTTGTACAATGTGTGGGTACGTTTACTTGCCTGTTTGCTGCAACCATCGGGTGTACACAAGATGATATCAAAAGAGTTTTAGCGTTTTCTACGCTTAGTCAAATTGGTTATATGATGTTCGCTTTAGGCGTGTGCCATGGAGGAAATACATTGGGATACACGGCTTCTCTTTTTCATTTGTTTACTCATGCTTTTTTTAAAGCGCTTTTGTTTTTAGGTGCTGGATCTATTATTCATGCGCTTCATACCAACAATGTATGGGAAATGGGTGGGCTTGTTAAAGCTATGCCTATTACTCATTTGACGTTTCTGGTGGCTACGCTGTCTATTTCTGGGATTCCTCCTTTTTCTGGATTTTTTTCGAAAGATGAAATTTTGTTATCTGCTTTTATAAATCATCAGTACTTAACATTTGTAATAGCCTTGTTAGTAGCCGGACTTACTTCTTTTTATATGTTTAGAGTTTATTTTTTAACTTTTTGGAGTGAAGCAAAATGGCATGGACATGTACATAAGCCACAAGAGGCTTCGTGGACAATGACATTGCCGCTATTGTTGCTTGCTGTTTTAGCGGCTATATCCGGGTTTACACCGATTGCAAAATGGATTTTTTATACCAAAAGTCAAGTGGAGTCCCATAGATTGTTTTTCGTACCTGTTTTTGGTGTGCTAGTTGCAGCTTTTGGATTTTTACTTGCTATGCTTTTCTATACTGGAGATAGAAAAATTGTTGACCATGTAGTTTTAAAGTTTGCTTGGATGTATGGAGTAATAAAACATAAGTTTTATATTGACGAAGTTTATTTGTGGATTACAAAAAAAGTTATTTTTAGATTTATCGCGTTTCCGGTTGCTTGGTTTGATAGACGCATAGTAGATGGTGGAGTAAATTTGGCAGCATGGGTGACCAGAAAAACAGGCTGGCTCTTGCGGTTTTTACAAACGGGGCAGGTTCAGACTTATGGGATTTGGCTAGTCAGTGGCGGACTTGTGATGCTGCTTGTGTTATTGACACTGTAAAGGAAAAAAATGCAGGTTAGTTGTTTAGTTTTTTTACCACTTTTAACAGCTTTTTTAGTGATTATGACTCCTCGGAGATTTTCATATCTTATTCGTTGGATAAGTGTTTTTGGAACAGGGCTGCATCTTGCTTTAACCATAATGATTAGCTTTTTGTTTTGGGCTGAGGCAAAAGGAGATGGTGAGTTACTCAGAACGTCTTTGGTTTTTAAGCTTCACTTGGTAGAAAAAATTTCTTGGTTTGATAGTCTAGGAATTCAATACTTTGTAGGCATTGACGGAATTTCACTTACTATGGTGGTTTTGACATCCATTATTATTTTTGCAGGAGTTTTAGCAAGCTGGAATGTGAAAGAAAGAGCAAAGGAATTTTTCGCGTTGTTGCTTATTTTAGTAACTGGAGTGTTTGGTGTTTTTGTAAGCTTTGATTTATTTTTATTTTTTATGTTTTATGAGCTTGCGGTGCTACCAATGTATTTACTGATTGGCATTTGGGGCACAGGTCCTAAAGAATACGCAGCCATGAAGCTTACACTAATGCTACTTATTGGCTCGGCTTTTATTTTAGTGGGATTTTTTGCTCTTTACTATGGTTCTGGATTTTATACTTTTGATTTGATCAAATTAGCTACTGCAAATTTTCCTGTAGATTTTCAGAGGTGGGTTTTTCCGATGATTTTTGTGGGATTTGGTGTGATTGGTGCACTATATCCGCTGCATACTTGGTCGCCTGATGGGCACTCAAGTGCTCCAACTGCTGTGAGTATGCTTCACGCCGGTGTGCTAATGAAGCTCGGAGGTTACGGTGCGCTTCGGATTGCGGTGTTCTTGCTTCCTGAAGGGGCAAAGTATTGGGGCCTGTTTTTTATGGGGTTAACCACCATAAATATTTTGTATGGATCTTTTGGGGCGATTTGGCAAAAAGATCTAAAATATTTTACAGCGTATTCTTCGGTGAGTCATTGTGGATTTGTACTTTTTGGGATTTCTGCGTTAAATTTCATGGGTATGAAAGGAGCAGTTATACAAATGTTTAGTCATGGGATAATGACTGGGCTTTTCTTTGGACTAATTGGAATGGTATACGGAAGAACGCATACAAGGATTATTTCAGAAATGGGAGGGTTAGCCCGGGTCATGCCGTGGCTGGCGACTTGTTTTTATATCGGTGGACTTGCCTCTTTAGGGTTGCCAGGACTCTCTGGGTTTATTGCCGAAAGTCACGTGTTTTTAGGTGGGTTTTTTGGTCATTCTTTGCAATCTGTAGGGCAGTCCGGTGCGCTTATGAAAACTTTTACTCTCATTGCAACTCTGTCGATTGTGGTAACTGCTGTTTATGTTTTAAGAGGTTTGGGTAGAGTGTTTCAGGGGCCTATAGAAAACGCAGAGTTTGCTAATTTGGAAGATGCAATGCTGAGTGAAAAACTTAGTACAGGAATATTAGTTGTTGTTTTGATAGTGGTTGGTCTTTATCCGTCTATACTGATTGATGTTATTGAGCCGGCAATTAGGCCGGTATTGAATCGTTTAGCTGGAGGGCTATAATTTAATGTTGCCAGAAATTATTGTTTTAATTACAGCCTTTACTTTGATGTTTGTGGATTTGTTTTTAAAACGAGAGACAAGATACTTCTTAATGGGTATTCCTCTTGGAGGTCTTGCTCTGGCTTTTATATCAGTTTTCTTTTTATCAAATAGAAAAAGTTTTGGTGGTCAATTTAGTCTTGAAAATATTGATTTGTGGTTAAAAGTTTTTTTTATTCTATGTGCTTTTGTGATTGCCATTGCTTCTTTTTCGTTTATTCTTGGTGAATCAAAAGAAACGTGTCACAAAAAACAAATCTATTCTTTCGAGTTTTTAACTATTTTGCTTTTTAATTTAAGCGGTATGCTATTTTTAGTCTCAGCAAGAGATTTGTTGACGTTATATGTGAGCTTGGAGTTATCTACTCTGCCACTTTTTATTTTAACTGCCTGGAAAAGGGACGCTCTTTCAAGCGAAGCTGGGCTCAAGTACGTGGTTTTAGGAGCCTTGGCATCAGCACTGCTTTTATTAGGATTTAGCATTTTTTATGGCTTAACTGGTACTATGGATTTAGTTCTGATTGGCCGAAGCACTAATGTTTCTCCTTTGTTTTGGTTTGCTAGTGTACTAGTGATTTCAGCTATTGGATTTAAACTTACACTTGTTCCATTTCATATGTGGGCGCCTGAAGTGTATCAAGGAGCTCCAACGGTAGTGACAGCTTATTTATCAGTGGCATCCAAGGGTGCTGGTCTTGTATTAATGTTTCAGATTTTTTTTAGAATTTTCGGTGCCAGTATTTCGAGTTTTTATTTTGCAATTGCGCTTTTATCAGCACTGACAATGACTTTGGGCAATGTCGTGGCTATTGTTCAAGAAAATATAAAACGTTTTATGGCTTTTAGTGCCATATCGCAGGCTGGATATCTTATTATGGGATTTTTAGGTGGTTTTCATGCAAACTCACAGGCTGTGCTTCAGGGACTTTCGAGAACTCACCCATTAATAGCTTTAAGTATGATGATTGGACTTTTTGGATTAGCCGGAATTCCACCACTTTCTGGATTTATAGGAAAGTTTTTTCTATTTAGTGTTGCTGCAAGTTCTGGATTTTATTGGTTAGTTGCTGTAGCAGCTATTAACTCTGTTATTTCACTATACTATTATTTAAGAATTGTTAGACAAATGTATATAGAGCCAGTTTTGGAAACCACGGTATTTCCTATGAAGTTAAGCATGGGAGGGTTGCTGGGGAGTTTGGTGGTAATATCGGTTTTATTAGGGTTAGTTCCTGTTTTTTATGAGACGATTTTATGGACATGGAAAAATTAAAAGAAGAATTAACAAACGAATTAAATGGCGAATTAAATTTAGCAGAAGCGGAGCAAATACCGTTACCCTCACATTTTCTATATCCTGGAGTTCCTGTCACAATGGACGGGAGTCAGGCAGTAGTTGCAGTAGAGACTAAAATCGCTAGCGGAGCTGCTGCGTATCCAA
>JACQAU010000294.1 GCA_016194835.1 Deltaproteobacteria bacterium | reverse complement strand
GGCTCTTCAGCATGAGATCATACGTTTTTAATAAGTACTCAGGAGTTAGTTTCAACATAGTGTTTATACTATCGTAATCGTATTGATTAGAAATAATTAAATTTACAAAAAAGATGACTTATTCTTACTAGTAATAAATTTGAAAGAATGTATTAATTCTGTTATAAGAAACGTCATATGGCCAAAAGACTAGGCGTTTTAAAAAAAAGAAGAACCAGAGATTTAAAAAGAGACCACTCCAAAGGAGTGCTAACTCACTTTCATAAAATTGCAGTAGAAAGAAGCCGAAAAGCAAAACTCAAAAAAGCTAATCCAATGTGCTAAATTCACTCTCTCACACAATACTTAGCTTCGACTGAACAAGGGCGACCGTGTATGTAGTCCTCTAGTCCCTTTAATTGTTCATACAGATAAGAAAATAGTCCCATGAATTTTCCGTGGTCTGTCATAATCATAGCAGCATCTGCATAAGTAAGTTTTTGATATTTCATTTGATAGTAGCCAGCTAGGCGTCCAGTGCGATGACATCCGCAATCACAGCGAAAAGCTATTTTCTTGCCTTGTACTTTGGCTTCGAGCACCCAGGAATCAAAAAAATCTAAAAACTTTTTATCTAGCGGGGTTTTACTATCTTGATCTACATTATAAATTACTTTAAGTGTGGGACATTGGTTTTGAAATTTCCATTCTGCTTGATCTGCATTTCCACTCAAGACCATAATCTCCTGAATTCCAAGCTCACAAAACTCAGCAACATCTGTCTGGTCAGGAGAACCCGAGCGATACATCACAAATCCGTTTTGAGCATCTTCTTCGATAATAAAAAGATTATTTGCGGCTAATGAAGCCATAGGCATTAATAAAAATAAAGTCACACAAAGTATTTTATTATTCATTTTATATCCCTCACACAGTATTTTTTTTCTACAGAACACGGCCGTTGATAAATATAGTCCTCTAGTGCTTTTAGTTGTTCATAAAGCCACGGTTTTTGATCCATGTATTTGCCACGACCAGTCATAACAACAGAAGCGTCTTTGTACGTTAAGCTCTGATATTTCATCTGATAATAACCAGCCAAACGACCAGTCCTATGGCAACCACACTCACAACGAAAGGCTATTTTCTTGCCTTGCACTTTTGCGTCAGTAACCCATGCGTCAAAATCAGATAGAAATTTTTTATTCAATGGCACAGTACTATCTTGTTTTGTATTATAAATGACCTTGAGCGCTGGACACTGGTCTTTGTACTTCCACTCCACGTCTTCCGCGTTTCCACTTAAGACCATAATTTCTTGAATTCCTAGTCTGCAAAACTCTGCAAGATCTTCTTCTTCAGGCTCTCCTGATCGAAAAATGGCAAAACCTGTGGCTTTGTCTTCTTCGATCAACTGGAGATTATTGCCTTTATATACGCTCTTTGGTGGCGCAGGAGCAAAACCAAAAAGAACCAGGGAACTGATACCAACAAGCCATATTACTATAGTTTTCGTTTTCATATCTATTGAGTCGGCTATTTTGAAAAAAACTTAAATATTTTAGTATTATATAGCGCGAAAAAAATCTCCCACGCTAGTAAATTTTTATATCTATTCTCACGATCAGTAAGATTGGTGAAAACACGGCTTTTTAAAATATGCGTCATTCTTATTGCATTTATTATAATGCATCAATTTAACTCCTGTAAGCCTGCACTGATGGGCGTAGACACTCAAGAAGACACCTCTCCTATTGATCCAAGCACTTGGACTGCAGTTGATGGAACTGGCTCTACAGGGATCAATAAAGACTCAACTAAAAGCGCAATCATTGCTTCGTTAAAAGTTTTCAATTCTAAACTCTATGCCACTTGGGCAGAAACCAATGGTGCAAAAAATCAAATCAGAGTAGCTGTTTTTAATAATAGCGATACCTCTCCAGCTTGGAGCTTTGTTGATGGCAATGGTCCAAATGGAATTAATGTTAATACGGGTGAGACCGCTACAACCTCGAAACTAGAAGTTGTTAATTCAAAGCTTTATATAATTTTTAATGAAACCAACGCAGGAGTAACTCAAATAAGAGTCAAAGTTTATAATGGCAATGATTCTAGCGCTGCATGGAGCAGTATCGATGGCGGGGGAGTAACAGGAATAAACAAAGATACAACCAAAGGTGGAGCAAACTCTAACTTAATTGCTTTTAACAATAAACTTTATACCACCTGGCAAGAAGACACTGCAACAGTCACGCAAATTAGAGTAAAAGTTTACAATGACGATGGCTCTACGTGGAGTTTCGTAGATGGAAATGGTGTAAACGGACTCAATAAAGACACAAGCACAGGTGCCCTAAGACCAAATTTTTGCGTTTTTAATTCTAAACTTTATTTAGCTTGGCACGAAGGAGCTTCACAAGTTCATATGAGAGTTTACAATGGCAATGACGCAAGTCCAGCATGGACTCTGATAGACGGTGGTACAAGTATAAATAAAGACTCTGCCAGTAACGCTAATGATTTACAGCCCGTTGATTTTAATTCTAAGTTGTATGGTATTTGGAGTGAGTATAGTAATGGAGTATCTCAAATTAGAGCTGCTGAATATAATGGAAATGACGACGCTCCGGATTGGAGCTTTGTTGACGGCTATGGCACAAACGGAATTAACTTTGATACTACTAAAAATGCCACACTACCTAGAGTAGCAGTTTTTAGATCACATCTTTATGCTATATGGAAAGAAGTTGGCTCTAATGCTAAGTTTCAAACCCGCGTTGCAATGTTTGCTGGTGCAAGCACAAGTCCACCTTGGACAATTGTAGATGGAAATGGAGCCTTAGGTCTCAATATAGATACCAGCCAGTCAGTCAATAGTCCGTTTCTTGTTGGCTTTAACTCTAAGCTTTTTGCAATCTGGGTAGAGGGAAGTGCGGCCCCTTTTCAGGTTCGCGTAAAAGCTGCGCGTTAGATATGTGAAATTTAAGATTTTAATCCTAATCGCAATAAAATCAAAGGCCTCAAAATAGACCACCAACTCACAAAAGGTTTCATTTTTGTATATCCATGCTTTTTAGCAAAATCTTTTGTTGGATAAACCTTCGTACAAGGAACCTCAGTAGTTTTATACCCTAAACGAACAACCTTAAAATACAAATAAGGCTCTAGCTCATACTGATCCAACCACGCCTGCTCTAGTCGTATGAGGTCGTCTTTTAATACACTGGCTCTAATTGCACGAAACCCATTTGTGCTCTCAGTAACCTTTTTGCCAGATAAGAGAGAAAATAAAAAAGGATGCAGCCTAGTAGCTACTTTGCGATACCATGGCATGTTGGCCATATTTTGCGAAGTCGTCAAAGTAGCATTATGTTTTAAATAACGCGAGCCTTGTACAAAATCATAGCCTTCATGCACGATAGGCTTCAGTAAATCAGGAATTTCATTGGGTTCGTCTTTATTATTGCCTGCAATTACGACAATGAGATCATATTTTTTTTCTAAGGCATATTTAAACCCAGCCCTAATTGCCGCACCAACTCCCGCAACCCGCCCCATGAAAATAACACTTGCTCCCTTGTCTTTTGATACCCTAGCTGAAGAATCTGTCGAACCATCATCAACAACTAAAACTTCGTCCACCACATGCTCGTGCATACCATTAATGCGCACTACCACTTCACTGATCTTAAGCTCTTCGTTATAGCAAGGCGCAATAACTATTACTTTATGATTTTTGTACACAGTATATTTATCCCATATGAGTTTATACTGACACGACTTCTTGAATTTCAGGAATTTCTTGCTTAAGCCTGTTTTCAATCCCCATCTTTAGAGTCATAACCGAACTAGGACAACCACTACACGACCCCTGAAGATACAAATAAACAATACCATCTTCGAACCTATCAAACGTAATATCTCCACCGTCCATAGCAACTGCAGGACGAATTTCAGTGTCTAAAATCTCAATAATACGCTTGGCTATCGCACTCTCTCCACTCTTATGACTTTCTTCTTGCAATGCACTTGCATCCAATACTAATAGCTTTTTACTTAAGTGATCATAAATTGTCTCAGAACAGTTTTTATGCACCGCATCCCAATCGCCATCTTCGCTTTTAGTAACTGACACAAAATCCTTACCCAACATAACACCAACAACACCTGGAACACTCAAAAGCCTTGCCGCTAAAGGCGATTTCTTTTCTGCAATTGATTTTTTTAAAAACTGATGCGCACCCTTAGAAACTAAAATACGATTAACATTGTATTTTAGTGTATTTGGATTTGGAGTGAAATCTAACGAAACATACACTTCTTCTTCAGACATACTAACATCCTTTCAAACAATTAATCTCTCACTCTCAACTTTAGCCACTAAATTTAACATTAAATAACACCAAATTTAAATGGCAAATTTAAAAAATAAGTTACAATAGCTAAATGTGCTTCTTGAAAATACCATACCTCATCTTTTGCACAGTGTCACTTATATTGTCTACTATTTCAATTGCAAACGACACAAAAGAACATGCAATAGTTATAGACAAAATAGACGGCAATGTCATTTACTTCAAAAAACCTCTCAACGACAACAATACGTCTTCTATAAAAATAAATCTTTTTGAAATCAGTTTTATTAGCTTTGTAAACTCAAGCGAAATTCAAAAACCTTTGCTTTTAATTTCAGCCAAACCGTGCGCAAACTGTTTGCAAGACCGATCAATTTACCTCATTAACACAGAAGGAACAATACTGTCACAATTTGTATATCCAGGAAAAATCATTGACCAGAAACAAAATCAGGTTGTCTATGAATCAAGAGCGTTTTATGGGAATTGCTTAAGCGCATCAAACAAGCATGGAAATTTAAAAAAATTTTTTCCTGCGGTTTCCGAAAATTTTACAGGAGATATTTACTTGGTATTTCAAAAAGATAAAATTGACCGCCGGAAAAGGCATGCCCAAAGCATCTTGATGGCTACACCTGGCAAAAACTACACTTACGAAACCCTTTCTGAAAGACAGCCTGCCAGCATTCAAACAGTACTAAAAAAAGTAAAATCTAAAGACTGTTTTGAAATCGAAGGTCGTAACCGTCGTATGTTAACAAAAGCCGTGCTAGACTTAAAAAAACAAGAAGATCAAGAAGATAATGAAGACAACGACGATAGTGGTAACGATTAACTATCATTAATATGCTTTGCTCTCACAACTGTTTTAATATTGCCTCGCACCGTAAAATCACCCACTACTTCGATCTCCCAAGGATCTAATAATTTTACTAAATCATCTAAAATCACATTCACAACATCTTCATAAAATATGCCTCTATTGCGAAATTTATTTATATAGAGCTTTAAGCTTTTCAATTCAACACACCATTTCTTAGGGATATATTTAATAAAAACCGTTGCAAAATCAGGAAACCCAGTCATAGGACAAAGACTAGTAAATTCAGGACAAGTAAATTCGACTTGATAACGACGAACCTGCGTACGATTAGAAAAACGTGCAAGCCGCGCATTACGAATTTGTTCTAAACCTTTCGGTACTATACCTGGCTTTTTCTTCATAAAATAAACATGTATAATGATTTAGTGCAATTGGTCAACAGATGAAAAATCAAAAATAATCTCGTCTTTGGCGGCATACCCCAAAACACGACGAATTTCCTGTTCTTGCACCACAGAATTTTTTTCTAATCTCTTAGCGTCGTATTCTAACCTTTGAATATCAGTCTTTAATTCGACAATTTGCTTTTCACGTTGAACCTTTAAGTTTTTTAAACGCATAAGCTGAAGCACTCCCGGAGAGCCTGTCAACTGCGTGAGAATCCCGGACAAAAATAAAAACCAAAATCCAAAAACAATAAACCAAAGTCTATAATAACTAGACTTTTTCAAATGCTTTTCTCCCCAAAAATATAGCTTGTGAACCAAGCTGTTCTTCGATTCGCAAAAGCTGATTGTACTTTGCAATCCGATCAGTACGCGAAGCTGAGCCAGTTTTGATCTGCGAAGCCCCGGTACCTACCGCCAAATCGGCAATAAAGGTGTCTTCTGTCTCACCGCTGCGATGCGAAATTACATTTTTATACCCTGCCTGTAACGCTAGTTTCATTGTATCAAATGTTTCTTTGATTGTTCCAATTTGATTTAGCTTAATCAAAATAGCATTGGTTATATTTTGTTCAATTCCCTTTTTTAAATAAACGCTATTTGTAACAAACAAATCATCTCCCACTAGTTGGCATTTTGAACCCAATTCTTTTGTCAAATAACCCCACCCCTCCCAATCATGCTCTGACAGACCGTCTTCGATAGAAATAATAGAATATTTTTGCATCCAAGTCTGATAAATGGCTGTCATTTCTTGATAAGACAACGTTTTACCTTCAAAGCGATACTTGCCAGGCAAGTCAGCACAAAACTCGCTAGCTGCAGCATCTAGCGCCAAAAAAATGTCAGTTCCAAGTCGATAGCCAGACTTCTCAATAGCTAGAGACAGTATCTGAAGTACTTGTTCATGAGGTTTATCACCTTGAAAAGCTGGGGCAAAACCACCCTCGTCTCCAAGCCCAGTACTTAATTTATTTTCTTGTAAAATCTTTTTTAAATTATGAAAAACCTCAGTACCGGCACGTAAAGCTTCAGAAAATTTTTGAAATCCACACGGCACAATCATAAATTCTTGTACTGCTAATCCATTATCTGCATGGCGGCCTCCATTTAGAATATTCATTAATGGCACTGGTAAAATATTGCCTTTAGCACCAAATAAACTTGCCAAGTGTGAATAAAGCGGAAGCTTTTTAGAACTTGCCTCTGCACGTGCATAAGCCAGACTAACAGATAAAATTGCATTAGCACCTAGCTTGGATTTATTTTCTGTACCATCTAGATTTTTGAGGTACGAATCTAGTTCAAACTGAGTTGTAAAATTCTTTCCTATCAGATTTGGTTTTATTTTTTCACGCACATTTTGCACAGCTAACAGTACACCTTTGCCCAAATAACGCTTTTTGTCTCCATCTCTGAGTTCCAAAGCTTCGCCCTCTCCCGTCGAAGCTCCCGATGGTACAATGGCACGTCCCAGGTATTCTTGATCTTTGTCGGTTTTTAATAAAAGTTCTGCTTCGATTGTGGGAAATCCCCTAGAGTCTAAGACTTCTCTTGCCTGTATATCTTGGATTTTTAATCTCATAGTGGCTAGAAAATAGCACTAATTACTCAGTTATGCAGCTTTTTTTTGAGTTTCAACATACCAATCTGGTGGAGTAAATTTATCTTTAGGAAAAGGAATTTGATTAATTTCCATTTCTACAATCATGCCCGGTATATGACCTGTCGGAATAAGTTCGCCAACTACCTTACCCTCTGGAGTTTTTCCTTTTTGTATAAACTTATATATACTCTTTAAAAAATAGTGTCCATGATCATCTATTTCAGGAAGTACTTCTGAAACATTAGTAATTTTACGCGTTCCATCAGACATCCTCTGAATTTGCACCACAATATGAATAGCAGAAACAATTTGTCTCCGCACAGCCACCACTGGCACTCTAGTTTCACCAATCATGGCTAAAGTTTCCAGTCGCACAAGAGAGTCAAATGGTGAGTTTGCATGAATAGTACCCATTGAGCCATTATGCCCTGTGTTCATAGCCGTAATGAGATCCATGGCTTCTTCACTTCTCACCTCACCTAAAATAATACGATCTGGCCTCAATCTCAAAGCAGCTCGCATGAGATCGCGAGTTGTAACTTCGCCTTTCCCCATAGCGTCTGAAGATTTTGTTTCAAAATAAACCACATGATCAATGTGAACCTTTAGCTCAGATGCATCCTCTATAATCACTAGCCTTTGTTGTGAAGGCACTCGAGTGCCCAAAATATTCAATAGTGTAGTTTTTCCAGAACCCGTGCCACCAGAAACTAAAATATTTTTCCCTAAATAAACACAAACGTCTAAAAAACGTGC
>JACQAU010000293.1 GCA_016194835.1 Deltaproteobacteria bacterium | reverse complement strand
GTACTCCAGAGTTGATTCATGAGGCCGATTGTTTGGGAGCTACTTTGTACTGCCTCTGCCGTGGCTGTAGAAACAGTTACAGCAACTGATACCGATACTGATTCTGAGACTGAGACAGTCACTGGTTTGATTACTCTGTGTTGTCAATCTAAAACTTCTGATTCTTAATTTGCAATGATTGTTACGGGGTACCAATAAAGTGTTTATATCTATATCAGTTGTATAAAATATTGCCACAATTTTGTGGCTCCGTAACTTTAGTTGCAAATTAAGGATCAGTAACAGTTCTGTAACAGCAACTGTTCTGTCAACTGTGACAGTAACCGTAACAGAGTTCAGTAGCTATTTAATAAATTTCTGATATGGCAGAAGCAATATGTCATCCTCAGTTAGGAGGCTCTTTTTCTCAAGTAAAACTAAAATTATAAAAGTTTTATGGTTTTAATATTTGCAATTTTATTAAAAATTTTGTCTTCAGTGAGTAAATATCCGCTCACATCAATCGTACACTGTGCGATATGGGCATCAGGAGTCGAAACATGGAGTCCTTGTTTAGAGAGTTCCGCTCTCAGTTCACCAACGCGCATCCAGTGCTCTAGATTACAAGTGCACAATTGCAGTTCTAAGAGAAAATCCATTAGAGAGGTGCGTTTGAGAGAATTGAGATTTGAACTCAGTAACTCAGCTGCAACTAAAGGGGGCAAATAAACTCTACTTTCCTTTAAGGCAAGATCTAAATCGCCATTAGATATATTTTTAGGAGGTGCATTTTTAAAATAAGATATCCATGCAGATGTATCAACGATGATTACGTTCACGGCTTACATCCAAATTTATTTTGAGATTTAATTTACCTTTTAGTGCCTGTGCTTTTTCAAAAGCCACCGTACGTCTTACAAGCCTTAGTCCTGCAATCAGTGTGTCTGTAATGCTTGTCTTGGTAACCTGGATCGCTTCATTGACTAGATCCTCAGGTAAATTTGCAGTAATGCGTTTAATTTTTAACGCTTTAGACATACACAAATACTGACATATATACATATATAAGTCAATATGATTTTGGATTATTTCTTATTCTGGAGTTTGTTTTCAATCTTTTCGTGTAACTGAAAGTGTGGCATGTTTTCCAGGGTGTGAGGTGGGGTAAGCCTGCGTGAGGCCATGAGCTTGATTATTTCGGAGGCAGTTTCTTCAAGCGCTTTGCCTGTGACATTAAACACTGGCCAACGGCGGTTTTTGCGAAAAATATCATTGGCGTATTCTATTTCGTCATTAATTTTCTGAGGGTCTGCATAATCTCCGCCTTTGTCTTGACCGAGTCTTTCGAGTCTTGCTCTTCTGATTTGTGTCAAATCTTCAGAATCTATTGTGAGTCCAATAACTTTTCTTTGATCTACAGCATAGGCCTCATCTGGCACATCAAAGCCTCTAATAAGTGGGATGTTGACCACCTTCCATCCTTGGTGTGATAAATACATCGAGAGTGGTGTTTTTGAAGTTCTTGAGATTCCGAGTATAATAAGATCTGCTTTTTCTAAGCCAGTCAGATCCCTTCCGTCATCGTGGGCTATCGTGTATTCCATAGATTCGATCCTATGAAAATAAGCTTCGTTTACGTTATGGAGCAATCCGGCAATGGATTTTGGTTCATGGTGGAAATACTTAGCCAGTCCCACCAAAAGTGGCCCTAACAGATCCACGCATTGTATACCCCTTAATTTTGCTTGGCTCAAAAGATAAGTTCTCAAATGAGGTGATACAATAGTGTAAATTAAAAGATCTTTATTGACTGACGCGTCATCGCAAATTGCTTCGATTTGTGTTTCATTTCTCACATTTTTGTAGCGTGTAAAATACACATCTTCGTCACTAAATTGCACCATTGCAGCTTTAGCCATTTGAGCGGCAGTTTCACCGGTACCATCTGAAACAATAATGAGTCTATGAATTTTTTGAGCTGGTCTAAGCACTTGTTCCATAAATATTTTCAAATTCTTTTTCTAACTCTGGTAAATCCCTGTCTAACTCAAAGCAGAAATCCTTCTTCTGACTTTTAAACCACGTTCTTTGCTTTTTCACAAGCTGTCTTGTGGCAAGTATGATTTCAGCTTTTAAGCCATCAGTGCCATCTGGAACTTTTCTGCCTTTTGGTTTTTTCCGGTCTAGGTAGTCACAAACTTGTTTATACCCGATAGACTGAAGTGGAGAGATAGTGGGGGGGTATGTTTTTCTTAGTGATATTACTTCTTCTATAAATCCAGATTGTAGCATTGTGTCTATTCTTTTTTCTATGTGGTAAAACAAATCTTTGTCGGGCCTATCAATGATCCAAAGTTTAAACTGTGAGTTATTTTGTAGTTTTGGTTTTAGTTGTGAAGGCTTTTGGCCGGTGAGTTCTAAAATTTCTAAAGCACGAATAAGTCGATAGCGATCATTTTGCTTGATCTGTAAGGCTTTTTTGCTGTCTAGATGTAATAATTGTTTATAAAGTTCACTGTTTGTTAAAGGCTCGAGTTTTTTTCTTATTTCTAAATTTCCAGGTGGTGCTTGCCATAAACCATAGAGCAATGCTTTTAAATAAAAGCCAGATCCTCCAACAATCAGTGCTCTCAGATTTCTAGAATTAAGCTCTTTTATTGTATGATTGACCCTACTAACAAAATCAGCAGCTGTAAAAGATACAGAGGGTTCGACAATGTCAATTAAGTGATGTTTAACTTCGCCCAGTTGTTTTAAGCTTGGTTTAGCTGTTCCAATATTGAATTCACGATATACTAAAAGACTATCGGCATTTATAATTTCGATATTTTTATATTTTTTACAAAGTTCAATAGCTAGGCTGGATTTTCCTGTTGCAGTTGGACCAGATAAAATGACTATATTTTTCTCTGAAACCATTGTTCAATCCTGGTTTTTGGAATGCGTAATACTGTTGGTCTACCGTGTGGACAGTTCCATGGATTTTCACAGTTTTCGAGGTCGTGTAAAAGTGAGCAAACTTGCTCTTTCTTTAATGGATCTCCAGCCCGAACTGCAGAGTGACAAGCGTCTGAAGCTATTTTCTCAAAAAGTTCATGATCTAATAACAAATCTTGATTTTCTATTTCTATTAGTTTTTCGACTAAGTTCTGTAGTCTTTGCTTGAGTGCGAAGTTTTCCCAAGGTGTTGGGATAGCTCTAAAAAGCAATGTGTTTTCTCCAAAAATTTCGGTTTCAAATCCAATTTGTTTTAAAGCAGGTATAGATTGCTCAATTTGCTTTTTTGTTTCTATCGGAAAGTGAACGGCTTCAGGTAAAAGTAAAGCCTGGCTTTCGGCTGGTGCTAGTTTATGGATTATGTTTTTCAATTTTTCGTAGCGTATTCTTTCGTGCACTGCGTGTTGATCTAATAAAATGATTTCTTCGCCATTGAGTTCAAAAACCATATAAGTATTGAAAAGCGATCCAACGTACTGTGCATAGGTCATTAGGTTTTTGAGTGAAGAATTTTGCTCACCTGATAGATCTAGTTGTGTAAAATCTTGATCTTGTGAGTAAAGAGTTTCTGTGTTTGTTGATGTATTCTGAAAATTATTTTGTCGGTTAAAATAAGCACTAAAATAAGTAGGTGATGAGTATGTCTGTGGCTGGTCAAACTGAGATGATTTGATATAAGCAGGGTGGCCCTGTTCTGAGATCATTTTGCTGACAGAAGATTCGATAAGTCGAAATATTTTGCTACTTTCTAAAAATCTGATTTCTGTTTTCGTAGGATGCACGTTAACATCCAGGTGAGCAGGCGGAAGATCAAGGTATAAAACAATAGCAGGAAACTGACCCGGCATTAGGACTTGTTTAAAATTAAAAAGCAAGGCTTGTTGCAATAAGCGGTCTTTTACAACTCTTTTATTAACAATTTGGAAAAGCTTTCTTGTTTGTGGCAGACTATGGCCTTGTAACCAGTACAGTGAAATTTTGAAATCATCCAATTCATGGGATGAGTGAATAAGTGGTATGGTGTCTTCTTCGCTTAAAACTGTTTGAATACGAGACGAAATGTCTTCTGGTCTAAAATTTAGGATAGTTTTTCCATCACTTATTAGTTTAAAGCCAATATGAGGATAGGCAATAGCAAGTTTTTCTGTCCATTCTCTGACATGAGAAATCTCAGATGATTTGGATTTCAAAAATTTCAGCCTTGCCGGGATCTGAAAAAACAAGTTTTCAGATTTCACTATTGTGCCATGAGAAGAACCCAAGAAATGTCCCTGGTTTATTGCTCGTGTTTCAAAATATGGAGGGAAGGGCGTGCAATATAGCTCATATGAGCTTTGGGCTTCAGTGTTTTTTGAAATAATTTTTAACTGACTTACTGCAGCAATACTAGGCAGAGCTTCGCCTCGAAAACCCAGGGTTCTGATATTTTCAAGGTCATTGAGAGTGCCTATTTTACTTGTGGCGTGTCTTTGGGGGCTTAATTTTAGGTCATCTAAACTCATGCCAGTGCCATTGTCTGTGACTTCGATAAGGGTTTTACCGCCTTCTGCCAAGACGATTTGGATTTCAGTGGCTTGTGCGTCTATAGAGTTCTCCAGGAGTTCTTTTACTATACTTGCTGGTCTTTCGATTACTTCGCCTGCAGCAATCTTTTCTGCTAAAAGCTGTGGTAAAATTTTTATTTGACTGAGCATTTTAATTCCTATTAGCTTTATATATGTGACACCTGGTTCCGTCCATGGTTTTTAGCAACGTATAGGACTTTGTCAGCTGCTTTTAGAAGTGTAGTTGGTGAGTCTGTTTCAGTTGTTAAACAAGCAACTCCTACGCTAACAGTGACTGTAAGTTTTTTGCCTTCGTACATAAAAGGGTGGTGTTCAATGGCTTGTCTCATTTGTTCTGCTACAGTTACCGCCATGTCTAAACTTGTATTTGCAAGCAGTAAAACAAATTCCTCACCACCGTAACGAGCAAAAATGTCTTTGGGTTTGACGAATCTATTTTTTACAATACGGGCTAATTCTTTTAGAACATAATCTCCACAGTCGTGTCCACATGTGTCGTTTAATTTTTTAAAAAAATCTATATCAAAAAAAAGTATCGAAAAATCTGTATGAAGTGCTCTAGCTCGTTTGAATTCTGCATCCAAAGCTTCTAAAAGATAGCTTTTATTATAAATTTTTGTTAGCCCATCAGTGTGTGCGGCAGATCCTAAGTTGCCATAAAATAAAATCTCAAGCTGCCCCGCTGGCAGAAATTTTAAAATCGAATTTCCCAGCTTAATCATGTCTTCTTTAGATAGTAACGTTTTTTCGTCTTTTGAAATTTTTTTGTCGTTAATAAACGTTCCATTTGCTGAACCTAAATCTGTAATGTACACTTTGCCGTTTTTTTTGTGAATTTGTGCATGCTTTCTAGAAATGCTTTGATCTGAAACACTAATATCAGCATCAGGATCACGTCCTATGTTCATATTACTTTTTGATAGAAAAAAGCGATGACCTTGTGGAGTACCTCGAATAATAATTAAACAGGCTTCTTGCTCCTTTGCTTTTTGGAGTTCGTGCTCTAATGTCCCCTGATCGCCTTGAAGTACTGTGGTTTTATCGCTTGGATCAGTTTTATCACTTGGTCGTATTGCTTTTGCCATATGTATTTAGTTTTTTCCTTCGAGTTGATTGCGAATATAAATTTTTCCTTCTTCGACTCCTGGTTGATCAAACGGACTTACGTCCCATAGCATACCAGTAAACGCTGTTAAAACACAAACTGCAAAATATAAAGATCCCAGTGCTTTTTCATCTAATTGGTCTAGCTTAATGGTGAGATTAGGCCTTTGCTTTCTTGTTAAAACTAAAGAAGTTGCTTGGTATTCGATGTTTAACAACTCATGCAAGCTATGACCTTCTAAAATCGAAAAGCCTGGTAATAAATTTGTTAATTGTAACGATGTTGTCAGGTTAGGGATTACAACAGGATCTTCGATATTATCAACTACTATAAACCATGTGATTTTATCATCAGGGCCGTCTCTTAAGAGTTGTAAAATACTGTGTTGATCAGTGGCGCCCAATGCTGCGATTGGCGTAAAGCCTTTTCCATCTTTGCCTAAACTTTCGCCAATCATTTGTACAAACCAATCTCCAAATAACCTAAGCTTTGTTGAATAGGGCATGCAAACTTGTATAAATCTTTTTGGATAATGCCGAATAAGTTCGTGAGCTAAAATAAAAATAGGATTTTTTTCAGGTGGAGTTTTTTCAAAAAAATTTGAAATCTCAATTGCTCCATTGACGAAATCTTGTGCTTTTAAACCAGCGAGCAGCATGGGGAAAAAACCTACTGGACTAAAAATACTAAACCGCCCACCAATAGCAG
>JACQAU010000276.1 GCA_016194835.1 Deltaproteobacteria bacterium | reverse complement strand
TCCACAACAAATCAAGATACTCTAGATTCCAAAAAATCAAGACCATCTAAAATAAAGTGGGCAGAGCTTCTCTCAAGAACCTTTGGGATCGACACCAGTCATCCGATATTGCTCTCGCAAGACCTTAAAAAGCAGCTTCAAATATGTTCGAATTCCCATCCGTTTGTAAAATCCAAGAACCTTAGCAAGGTATGTGTTTTGTTTTTCTATATGTAATTTTATTTTCTTACACAGGTTGCTTTGATTTTTCTGTCTGGATATCCGGCGGACTCATCATCATCTTCATCTGATGAGGCAGCCATAGTCGCAGTGAGCATAATTTTTCTTTTTTTCTTTACACTTTTTCCACGAACTTCCATTTTGAATGTTATACTCTGATCACCCATTTTGAGCTGTGTTTCGATATTGTAACAATCTGGACAACGAAGCGTATTGAAGTCTACTACTACATGCTCAAGCCCCTCTGCGTCTGTTGCTGAATCAGCTTGCCAAACTCTTTCTGGCGACTTTGTTTTGATAAAAAATACATTTCCACTGCTAGTACAAACTAAATTAGCGTCCTCAATTTTTGTGACTTTTCCACCCAAATCAATCTCGTCTTGTGCATGGACTTGGCTAAAAGAAACAAATAATAACAAAACAAAAAAACGAATCATAAAAAGTACTCCTCTGACACTGTGTATAACTAAATGGTTGTTATCGGCAACTATAAAAAAATGAGAAAATCATGGGGTTAGTTATAACCAAAATACTCAACAATTGCATATTTAATGTACCTGTATGGCAACCTCCTTGTGTAGATTCGCTGTGCGGTGTGGGTTAGGAGTGTTTATATTTGTTAAAACTTTTTTATCAAATACGTTTAAATACTGCTTTTTTGCAACAGGAATTTTATTAATAATATGGTCTAAACGAGCATTTGGGCTGATGGGAGAAATTGTTTCAATCTTTCTCATTAAAACACGAGAAATCCAAACCGGGTGACCAGCTTTCTTGCGATATGATGGAATACAAGCCAGAAGCTTTTTTTCTTTGCCTTTTTTTTGGCCTGCTTTTTGCAAGGCTTTAAAGACATTTTGTTTTGGAGAAAGTGTATCTATAGGAAGTATGAATGCCGAAACATTAGTAGAAAGATGTTTTAACCCAGCTTGAATCGAAGAGAAAGGACCAAGTTTTGGGGTTTTATTAACAGTTACAAATAATTTCAAGTTTTTCCATTTTTTCCATTTATTATGATAAAGTTTTAAAAAACCTATTTTTTTAAAATATTTCTTATTATTAAATCCTAAAACCAAAATAACTTTCGAAGCGAAACGATTTAAACAAAATAATTGATGTTCTAATAAAGTATGATTATCGATTTTAATTAATCCCTTTGGCATTCCCATTCTTTTTGATTTCCCTCCACAGAGAATTATAATGGGATCGAATTTAAAATTACTTGTCATAATAAACTTTAAGAAGCTCTGATGACATGCTGATTGCAATTTCTTTAGGTGATTTCCCGCCAATATCTAGTCCCATTGGACATATAACTCTATTGATATGATTAGTATCACGTTTTTTTTCTATAAGTTCTTTTTGAAAAACCTTCCATTTGGTGTGGCTCCCTATCATACCTAAATATTTTTGTGGCTTATCTAAAACAGCATTCAGTATTGACCGATCAAGATCGTGGTCGTGAGTAATTATGGCAGTATACGTTTTGTTTGTGTCCCAAGTAGCAGTGTTAATGAATTCTAAATAGTTGTTAAAAATTTTAATATTTTTAGATAATGCAATTGATTCAAGTAACTCCTTTCTTTCGTCAATTAGACAAATACGAAAGGGTGTGTCTTTGAGAGTTTCACAAAGCGCTGTGCCCACATGACCTGCACCAAAGATATACAGTTCAGGGTTTTCTCCGATTAATTCAAACAATAGCTCTACTATTCCTCCACAACATTGGTTTACGGCAGCGTGCAGCGGATAGTGAATCATTTTTGACTTTCTTTCATTAATGCATTCAAGAGCGTCTTCTATTGCTTTTTTTTCGAGTTGTCCTCCACCAATGCTACCCCAAC
Source organism: Deltaproteobacteria bacterium (assembly GCA_016194835.1). GTDB lineage: Bacteria > Bdellovibrionota > UBA1018 > UBA1018 > UBA1018 > JACRAO01. Next base: position 1,047 of record JACQAU010000276.1, on the reverse strand, counting down.
AATCACCATTATGATTAACAAGCATTTTTGCACCAGTATTTTGAGGGGTAGAGCCACTTACTCTAATAATAGTGACAATAACGAAAGGTGCATCGGTTTTTACTAGCTCATTAAGTTTATCTATCCAATTCCACATTAGTATTGTTTGATATACTAAAAACCTTAACAAATTAAGAAAAATAAGCTAATACTTCTGAAATGCAAAATAAAAAGGTTTTATCCGAAGATTTGTTGAGATTTCAAATTGTTAGTGACCCACGGATCAACTCAGCAGGGACGAGCATTCTTTTTTCTAAAAGAATGGTAAATTCGAAAAATAAAACCGTCTCTCATCTGTTTACTGTGGATCTCAATCATAAAATAACACAATGGACACAAGGAGAAAGTGTAAATACTTTTGGACGGTGGTCTCCTGATGGATCAAATGTGGCTTTTATAAGTATGCGAGAAGAAAAGAAATTTCAGATTTATCTTATTTCTACTAGTGGTGGAGAAGCAAAAAAAGCAACTGATTTGCCAGATGGAGTGTTGAGCTATTTTAAATGGTCTCCCGATAGCAAGAAGATTGCATTTATTTTTAGAGAAGGTTTGCAGGAATTTACAGAGAAAGCCAAGAAAGAAAGGGAAGAAAAAGGACTGAGTCAGCCGCCATTTATTACTGAAACTGGATGGCATAGGTTAGACGGTGAGGGTTATTTTGGACATGCTAGAAATGCTATTTACTGTTTAGACATACAGACAAATAAATATAATAAAATTTATGATCATTGCAAAATGGGATTTTATTCTTTGGATTGGTTATCAGATTCTCAATCATTACTTGTTTCTCATTCGGTTCAGCCAAATCCATTGGGGAAAAAAATAGATGATCGCATTTTTAGGGTTTATTTAGACGGCAAGAGTGAAGAGCTTCGAGGATTGCCTAAAGGCAGGAAAGCAGAAGTGCTTTGTTCGCCGGATGGTGCATGGTTTTCTTATTTAGGAAATGAAGACGAGCTTGATCATTTTGGAAGTAAAAATTTAAATTTATATCTGAGTGATTTTAGT
>JACQAU010000274.1 GCA_016194835.1 Deltaproteobacteria bacterium | reverse complement strand
TCTACACGAAATGATTTTACAATTTGTTTTAGTATTCCGTTATCATCAATGAGTTTAAAAAATGGGAGTTTTGATTTAGTAAGCGTAATGTTTGCTTTTGTTAGATCATAAAATCTGAATCTACTTTGATTTAAAAAAAAGTCTTCTTGAGCTTTTTTAACGTAATCTATAAAGAGGCCATCGACGTTGTCATAAGCTTGTAACGTCCCAATGCTTTCTATGGCAAATTGTCTATCTAATTCGGAGCCAAATAAGTTAGAAACTTGCAAACTTAAAATGATAAAATAGAGTGGCTTATATGGTTTTATTTTCCATTTTTTCTTCATATAGTGAAACCAGCATTTTTAATTCGGTTATTTCTTCATTAGCCTTTTTTAAGGAGCTAGAGAGCGTATCTGCGCTTAACGCGTTGCACTGTAGAAAATATTTCCCGTCTTGCAGCTTAAAATGAATTTTGTTTGCCTTAATATGTCTTCTGAGGGTAGACAGGCTAATTCCAGTTTGAACGGCATATTCTACTAGCGGGATCCATTGTTCTTGCTTAGTTTTTTCATACATCCTAGTTCTATTGTATTTCCAGTGAGAATAAATTCAAGTATTCTTAATATAGAGTCAAATGACAGAAGCTAGAAGAGAAAAAATAACAATAGGTGCCAAGAAAAAGACAGCTTTTGTGTGCAGTGGGGGTGGAACCAAAGCTGGAGCGTTTCACTTGGGAGTTGCTTTAGCCTTGCAAGAGCAGGGATTTAGGTTTTTAGGTGGCACTATTAATTCGGCGCAGGCGAAAGCAAGTCCTGGGCCTATGGATATTTCTGTTTATGTAGGTTCAAGTGCAGGATCGATAATTACCAGTTTTTTAGCAGCCGGGTATTCATTAGATAATATCTTTAATTCTTTTCTTTCTAGGGCTCCGTCAGACCCTAAAGATGCTATTCCCAGGGTTTTATCTAGTATAACGTATCCAAAAATGTTTAAAATCCGCCCCGAGTTAGCCAAGGAGCAACTTTCGCAGCTTTTGTTTTTAAGACATTTGCTGTCAGATTTACTGAGGGGAAATTGGGGTGCTCTGTTGCGTCTCAATTGGATCAAAATAAGCGGGATTTTTTCTGTTGAAGGTATTGAACAATATTTAAGCAAAGAGGTGTTGCCGTCCAATAGATTCGAAGATTATTTGGCAGATTTGTTTATTGTTGCCACGCAACTTAATCATTCGCGAAAAGTTGTTTTTGGAAAATATCGCTATCAGCCCCCTCCACACGATCTCTTTTGTCAGTATGACAATGGAGTAACAGTCTCAGAAGCTTGTGCTGCCAGTATAGCTTTGCCATTTGTTTTTGCTCCTTATTCAATAAAAAATGAGAAGTCAAATAAGATTTATTATATAGATGGTGAAATTAGAGACACTTTGTCTACTCATGTGGCAGTAGATGCAGGAGCCGATTTGATTATTTCAAGTTACACGCATCAACCTTATCATTTTCAAAAAGCAATCGGTTCGTTAACTGAGATGGGTTTGCCGTCAATTTTGGTGCAATCTATTTATTTAGTGATCGAACAAAAAATAAATAATCACATACATAATAAAAAAATACATAAAAATGCAATTGATGCTGTTTATCACTATTGTAAGCAAGCTAAGGTTTCGGATCACCATGTTCAGAGGATCTGTGAAATTTTAGAAACAGAACTTCATCACAAACAAAATATTGACGTGATTTATATTCACCCACAACCAGATGACACTCAGATGTTTTTTGGAGAGCATTTTAGTTTATCTCCAAAAAAGCTTTCTGAAGTTGTTAAAAGTGGTTTTAGAGCGGCAATTGATGTTTTAAAGAAATACGATTTTGAAGATCGAAAAGAACATGACCTACCTCCAATAGTTTCAAAAATCGCGTAGTGATCGTATTGACTCATAGCGGCTCAAATGATACAAGTCCCCCAAAGGAGATTGTGAATAATATGAAGAGAGTATCTGTTTTATCTGTTTTGGGTTTTCTTTTTGTTGGGTTCGGCTCTTATGGATTTGATGAGATCGGCGGAAGTTTTACCAGTATCGATCTTACAAAAGATTTTTCAAACCAAACCATTCAATATAAAGCTGGTCGTGGTTTTGATCTTGTTTTGGTGGTCTCTCCATTTTCAAAGGGTACGCCTGTTGTAAAAGTGCTTAAGGCAGTCGGTGCTGCACAATGCAATGTGCTTGGTGTTAAGTCGGAGTTAAGGGATCTTGATGGAGGTGACGTTCATAGCTGGAATCAATATGAAATCACATATACCGTACGTGTTGAAACTCAGAGCGGTGGTCGCGGAAGCAGCTGTAGCATATCAGTTTCGAATCCATCACTAAATACATCAGTGGACAAAGCTATTTTGCTTCATGTTGTTTTTTAATTGCCTGATCGGATCTATTATATTGTCTATTGAAAGATGGGTAAGTTGTTTACATATGTAAACTGCATATTATTGGATGATCCTCAATAATAAAATGATTGATTATTATACAAAAATAGCATATTAATATAAAATGTTTTTATGTCTCAGTCATTTTAAATATCTATCTATATTTGTTCTGTGCCTATGTCTATCACAGAAAGCTTTTGGTTTGATTATTTTTCAACAATATCCAATATCTGGATATAACTGTTCTAGCTTGCTTATGCCTAACGTCCGTAAACACACGATAAATCGTGAGGCATTTGCAGCTTCGTATTCTTTCGGCGCTAGATCTGATATTTCTGGACACACTGAGGTATACCCCTTAGCAGAAATCAATAATGTCTTTCTCAGCGTGTCTTTCTTTAATGAAACCATGAATTTAATTTTTACTAGAATGGGAATTTATTCAGATGGTTATAACTTTATAAAAGCTGGTACTGTTGTGAGTAGACAAAAAGGAACTAATGAAGCAGGGATTCTTGCATTTCTTCGCAGAATGCATGTGGGTTGGAATATTCCAGCTAAGGCAATGCGCGAGTTTTTCGAAAAAACCATAAAACTGTGTAAGTCTGGTAAAAAAGAGTATTGTCTTAATCTATTGGAGCAAGAGTTTTACGATGCAGTTTATTTGCCAAAATTATCCAAGTTATCTGATTTTACAGTGATCGCTTTCTCAAATGCTTTTTCAGTTCATGGTTTAGAGCTTGCGAATCGTTCAATTCTACACGCGCAATATCGTTTTATTGAAAAATATAAAGAAGCTATCTGGAATTTTTGGCATAGTGTAGTAAGTGATAGCCACAGAAATGAGATTCGTAATATATTCAAAAGATTTGGATATTCTGTGGACAGTGGCGATGACCAGGTAATTGATGAATTTCAAGCATATATGCTAGAACATGAAAATTCTACGGGCCCATTAAATTCTACGGGCCCATTAGATGATTATCTCGAACCGTATAGTCAAAAATTGCTATCGACCCTCTACAGTGCAAAAGTTTATCCATTGCAAATCAGATAGTCGTTTTATTTGAATCTAAATAATTATTATTAGTGGCACATTATCTATACCAAAACCGATTGCACGAAGAGAGATACTTTCGTTTTGTGAGAAGATCTTTTTTTGATGCAAGAAATTGCACAATTAGATAGCTAACTCATTGAAAAAAAAGGATTTTTTTGAAAAAGAGTATTGACTCTTATTTGTATTAAGACTAATTTTTCATTAGTACTTAAGCTCGCAATTGGGGAAAGCTTAAGTGAATGTGAGTTATTTAAGGGGAAGTAGTATTTAAAACCACC
>JACQAU010000273.1 GCA_016194835.1 Deltaproteobacteria bacterium | reverse complement strand
GTCTGAACTAATGACATCCATGCCTAAGTTAACAATAAATGAATTCTTGAAAGAATATTTTAGTTGTGCAGTTACAATACTTCCTTGCTGATTAAAATCATAGATTCCTTGCACTACAGCCGCAAGTTCACTACTCCATTCTTTTAGATAAGACGAAATCCAAGGCACATGAGTATTAAATTTTATACTTATTGCATTTATAAAAGGATATCTCGGCTCAAACGTGCTTTGGCTTGCTTTTGCAAAGGGACCATTATCTAGAGCATTCCCTCCAAATACGCGAAGATAAGACAATCCCAGTTTTGAAGCATCCCCATTAGTTTTATAGAGCTCCAAATCAACGCCAGTGCTTAACGCCAACGCATCAGAAACTTCTTGTGTGGTCCAGGTAGCAGGCGTGATATCTCTAATTGGATTTTCTCTTAAAACAGAAATCCAATTTCCCCATTTTTCACCAACATAGCCCGCATCTAGAGAATATAACTGGTGATACGCAACACGAGGATGAAGTGTCACACCTAAAGCTTGTGAGTTTAGATCTATAGCGCCTTCATAACCAATGAGCAGTTGATTCATAGGCTTTAAAGCAAATGCCGCAGAACTCCAAAAACCTCTAATGCGCCCAACACGCGCCAGAAAGCTGACACCAGGATGACTTGTGAGTTGTCCCAAGGATGGCATTACCAGCTGGTATTGAATGGGAACTAGCACACCAAACAGCTCAGCTTGCGAAGGTAAGCCACTAAACCATCTGGAAGCAGACACATATCTACCGTCCACATATTCCATGTTTGCTCCACGCTCGGGCAAAAACGAAGAAGATGCAAACGTCAAAAACTGAAAATACGGAGTATTTACTTTAAAAAAACCACCAATCAACCCCACCTGCTGTGGATTTAGATAATCCCACCTGAACCGTGGCTGCCAAATTCCAAGTGCCCAATAATCATCTAATTTATTCCAAATTTCTATTTTTCTTCCTATTTGAAATTGTGCAAATCCCAATAAACTAGAAGTGCTTACGTAGGACTCAGGAATTTCAAGATATGAAAAGTCTGTGTTATTAACTGTTAATAGAAAATTAACTTCAGCTCCGGTTTCTAAAAGATTACCCTGATCAAATCCACGCCAATCACCTTTTAAGGCAGAGAAAAAACTTGAGCGTGTCTTATCCCCCCAATAAGAAAGCGCCTCAAGACCCAATGACCCTTCAGTCGTAGTCTTTGCCAGCACTGGCTCAGCTTTTTGTATTACCCACACACACAGAATACACAGGAAGATGCCAACGTGTCTTCGTGGGGTCTTGCTAAATCCGATCAATTTAGTCGACCTCCAATTCACCTTGTGAAACTATACTCTGCTTATACTGCGATGCAAGAGAAAAAACATCGATTTTATTGAGTAAAATCATTCAGTTAGGTATTAAACTAATTTACATTATAGCATTAAGAGTTTGAAAATATATATTAATTTGCAACTATAAACTAAAATAATTTAATTAAAAATATTTGTTTCTCAATTTAGTTCTTGAGGAAAATCAAATGACCTGCTTTTCTATATAAATAATATCTCTCATACGGGGAGGCTGATCCAACAGGAGGAAATATGGGAAACATAACTACTGAAGCTTGGGTTTTATATGCTGGAAACAATCCGTCAAAACCAGAACCTGCAGAATTAAAGCCAGCAGAATTAAAAAAAGAATCTTTTTCATTTGCAGACATTACTGAATTTGAAGTCTTAGCAGAGCCTATTTATGGCTGTTGGGAAGGCAACATGACCCACGCCCTTCAAAGGCGCCCAGTAGACATATGTAAACAACGAAAAGAAAACCCTGTTGTGCTCGGCAATGCTGGTGTTGTAAGAATTTTAAAAACCGGACGCTCTGTAACCACCGTTCAACCTGGCGATCTCTGTGTTATTTTTTGCAATGGCGTGTGGGACAAGTTTGGTTATCCTGAAAAAATCTTAGCATATGACGCTCCCAACACCATGGGCTGTTTAGCAAAACAGATGAAACTACATGAAAAACAAGTAATATTGCTCCCAGAAAATACTGATTTTAGTTTAAAACAATGGGCTGCTTTTTCACTCAGATACATAACAGCTTGGGCGAATTGGAAACTAGCCTACGGTTGTTGGCGGGTGCAAATGACTGAAGAAGACTGCCCCGCTCCTTTTGTCTGGGGATGGGGAGGCGGTGTTTCTATCGCAGAACTCTCCTTGGCGCAATTTCAAGGGGCTCGCGTGGCAATGATTGCTTCAGATGATAAGAGATTAAAACTCATGGAGTCAATGCGAATCAAACCCATCGACCGACGAAAATTTCCAGATCTTGAATACGATGAAGACAAATATCAAACAGACCCAGTATATAAAAAGAAATATACTGAATCTGAAGAAATTTTTTTAGATATTGTCAAAAAACACACCTTAGGCCTTGGAGTTTCGATTTTTATTGATTATGTAGGCTCCCCCGTAACACGAGCAACCCTAAGGGCGCTTGCAAGACAGGGCGTTGTCACTACGGCTGGCTGGAAAGAAGGCATGAAAATCACAACCGTAAGAGCTATTGAATGCATTCAAAGACATATTCACATTCACACACACTACGCACGATATCCTCAGGGAAGATCTGCTGTCAGATTTGCTGAAGATACAGGGTGGCTACCGAAAATAGATGGAGAAGTTTATAGCTGGGATAATATACCACAATTAGCTCATGATTACGCCAATGGGAAAATAAGCAATTATTACCCGCTATTTGAGATTAATAGGCCATAGCACACTGGAATATTAATTAATTTATTCTTTTTTTAAAAAAATTTATCTCACCGGGCGCCATCCTGGCTCTCCGGGGACCCCCTTGGCCATCCATGGCCGAATCGCATCCAGCTCCCCCGAGGCCGGTTCGATAAATTTTTTCTAAAAAAAGAATAAATTAATTAATATTCCAGTGCGTTAGATCTCTCCTGGTGTGTCAAAGGAATAAGCATTTGAAGAAATTAATGTTCCAGCGTACTAGCTGTTACAACTTAGGTCTATCGTTAGCGGGATCACCATCTAAATAAGTGAGAAAAAGCTCAAAAAAGCTAATCAGTGATTGCAGCTTTTTATCATCTTTTGAAAATTCCCGCTTTGGTAATGCTGAAAAAACAAAACCTTCATTGTCTGTTTTTTTAATTGTGCATTTTACTGTAAACACCCTGGTGTTCGTTCCAATAGACGAAAAATTAATGATCCCATTAATATGCCAGCCGCCAAAATTAAATGTTACTGTTGTACTAGTAGGGGTTTTTTCCGATCCATCCACATCAAATATCGTAGTTGTGTTATCATAAGAATTTGGACTTAATAAAAAAATATCCCCATAAGAAACATTGCTTTGATTTAATTCAAAATGACCTGACCAACTGCCGTAATTTATACATCTCTTAGATGCCTTATCGTTGACTGTTAAACTACTTAACCATAATCCCGAATCTGTTTGGCCTGTCTCAAACTTTCCGGCAATTGGTACTTGAGCTAAAACCATTTTGTCGTATGCAACCATGCGCAACCCAGCTTTTATGTAAACCAAATGTCCACTGTTATCCAAATCTAATTCTGAGGTTTTTCCATTTTGTGTATTTATAATTTTTTTTACCTTTACCTGGCCAAAATCCATCCATTCTTGACCAGCATAGACATTGTCTTTACCATGTACTGTGGTACTGCCAGAAATTTTATAACTTGAGCTTAAAAAATCAAAACTGAGATCAAACTCTAGTGCTTTTGTGGTTATATTTTTGTTCATTGTTCCTGTAAAATCTACCGTGTCTGTTTCGATAATATTTAGTGACTCGCTAGCTTTGTTATCTTTTGGCAAAACAGGGGGCAAATTTGCCTGAGGTTGAGACGAATTAGAAGGCTGAGATGAATTTGTCTGAGAAGTATTTGCATGCGATTGATCTGACGAACTTGTGTTTTCTTGTTTTGGCTGTTGTGGTTTTTCTGGTTCCCGACCACAAGAGTACAAATATGAACTCATAACTGCAATCAGTATGAAACTAAAAACCGTAAACCTTTTATTTTTCATGACCATTCTTTCCCTTCTCGTGCAGGACTATCAGAAACTCCCAATACGGGTGCCTGACTGTAATATATATGCATATAACATGCCTAAGCACTGACAGTAAGAGTATCTACTAACTAGTTAATATTAAAAGATTTTTATTATCCCCGCATTATTAAGAATAACTTAAAAATCTTTACAAAGTGTTAAACTTTTTAACACTACTGTAAAAATTACATGCTTTGATATAAAATAAAAATTTGCTATACAAGACAAATATGACTAACGAAGAAACCGTAACTAATGAAAAAGTCCAGACAACCAATCCCACCAATACTATCGAAGTTGTAAAAAAAGTCGTGCTTTCAAGAAGAATTCTTAGAACACTTGCTAGACAAAAAAGAGCGCTAAAACTAAAAACAGATTCTGGCTTTGCTAAGGTTTACTTTGAAGCCAAATCAAAACGCTCTGCAGAGAAAAAATCTGCCTATCGTAAAAAGAAAAAAGGAAAGAAATAAACTTCAATTATATTCTGCTCAAAGATGAGCTTTTTTCGGCAGAGTCTAATTACTAAAAAGTTCTAATACTTTTCTGGCTGAACTATTACCAAGATACCCGTCTTCTTTTGAGTCTATATTACAAAATACAGGCCAGGTGCCGGCTTGCGTAATTTGCCATGGAATAGACACAACGACTTCCTCAAAAGGCTCAATTTTAGGTAGTGGCTGTTCACCAATTATAGTCTTTGTTTCACCATTAGATCGGAATAAAACAGGGTCATTCACTGCACCAGCATAACATACCAGTTTTCCACTTGTAACAGGCTGAATACCCGCATTAAACACTGAAACCTCTAAACCCATGTCTCTTTTATTTGAAATAGAATAAGTAAAAATCGCCGGATCCGCAACAGAAGTAAAAGAACGCCCGCCTGAACTCAAATTCTGATGTGTAATCTTCTGTGTATCCCGAATATAATCTAAAATCGCTCTCCACACCTCAATCCCGGTTTCTTGAATTTCACTTAAATCAAATCCTAAATGAAACTTGTCATTGAAAGTTTTTATTCCAAGTAGCATACCATCTGTAACAGCGACTAAATATTTTTTATTTAAATCTAGCTTTTGCTGTCCTATATCAATATTTAAAATTTTAGGAATACTAAAAGTAGATATTTTTGGTGCCCACGTTACTTCTAACTTATCAAAACAAAAAAAAACCTGTTTCTTTTAAAGGCAATATATTAGGCAAATACGCTATTTTTGTAATGAGACCTAAATCTCTCCCGCTAGCCTTCCAAAGTTTAATGGTCCATTCTTTTTTTGTTTCAAAATTATAAAGATGCGGCATTACATTGTGTGCATCCATCACCGTAATGGGTCCAGCTGGCAAATCAACTCCTGTTAAACTTACTAGCTCAATTGCAGCCTCTGATTGAGTTGTTTTTTGCAAAGATTTTACCAGCAAATCACAAAGACCTGCTTCTCTCGAATCATGAGAGCCCAATGGGATCTCCGACCATCCTATAATCTGTGAAGTATCCATACCAGCAAGTTGCTTAAGTTTCTGATCTTCTTCTGCAATCATCTGAGAAATTACCGGGTCTTCTTTTAAAGTAGGCACTACAGGGTGCAGTTGATAACTCTCATAGGCTACTTTTTTATTTTGTAAATCTACTTTAAAATGCAGCTCTCCAATAAACTTACCCCAAGCTTCTGTTTCAACAACTGGTACTTTTTTACCGCTTATATTCCAAACCATTACCGCTTTGCTTATTTTTTTATGTGTGTGACCGCTAATAACAGCGTCAATGCCAGGCGTTAGCCGTGCTATTTGTTCGTTTAAAATAAAATGATTGTGTGAAAGCAATATGAGAACATCTACTTTTGATCTTAAAGCTCTTGCCTGTTTAATAGCTTCTTTAAGCGGAGAAGTAACTACCACAGGCTTGAAATACCCGGCATACTCATAACCATTTTGCGTTAGTCCTATTACTCCGATCTTAATGCCTTGTTTTTCTAAAATCACATATGGCAAAATGCTTTGTTGAAATTCACCTGCGTTTGTATAATTAGCAAAATCCAAATTTGCAGCTAAAACCTTAAAATTTACCCGAGCATTCTTAACTGTGCCGAGTAAGAGATCCGGTCCACTTAGATAATCATGATTTCCAACTACCACTGTGTCATAGCCAATTTGATTCAAAATTCTGAGCATGTTTTGCCCAGCATCAATATTGTAATACCATGTCCCTTCTGACCAATCTCCTGCATCCAATGTGATAGCTAAAGGACTTTGCTCTCGTAAACTTTTTAAAAGAGTCGAAAGCCTCGCAAGCCCCCCCAAATGAAATTCGTCTGATTTTGGAGCATGCATGTGAGAGTGAATGTCATTTGTATGAAAAATCGTTAGATCAACAACTTGGTCGGGTAATGCGCTAGTTTCCGACTTGTCCTGAAAATTATTAGCAAAAACCAGGTTAAACTGGAATAAAACAAAAAACAAAATAATACTATTAATGTTCATGATCCCCCCTTTAGATTCAAGAAAGTCTAAATGTAAATTTTGGATTCGTAAATGTTTTTTTTTTGTAGAATGTGTGATATCAATTTCGCAGTATATCAAAAGGAGTGAGATTTATGTTTGGTCGCATTATTCCTCGTGAAGGACGTTTTTTTGATCTTTTTACCGAAACCGCATCGCTCTGTGTTGAGGCTGCACATGAGTTCAAAAAACTAATTTTAGACCTCAAAAATGCAGAAAGCCATTCACGCAATATCAAAGTACTTGAGCACAAAGCCGACGAAACTACCCACAGAACTATTGAGCTACTACATAAAACATTTATTACCCCTATCGATCGAGAAGACATTCACCAACTCACAAAAGAAATGGATGACATTATTGATTTTATCGAAGCAGCCTCTCAACGCATTATCCTTTATGATGTAAAATCAGTTACTACTGAAACTATACAGTTAGCAGATGTATGTATTGCTTCAGCAGAAACCGTTAAAAAAGCGATTCTTGGATTAAGCAATTTAAAACACCCAGAAGATCTTATCAAAGACTGTGTCGAAATTAATCGCTTAGAAAACGAGGCAGACCACATCATGCGCGCAGCAATGGCTAAACTTTTTAGAGAAGAATCTGATATCAAGCAGCTTATTAAGCTAAAAGATATTTATGAGCTTTTAGAAACAGTGACCGATTGCTGCGAAGATGTGGCAAATACCATTGAGGGTATCGTACTTGAATCTTCTTAAGGAAATCATATGGAGTTAGCACCTTGGTTTATTATTTTTGTTATTGCTATTGCCTTAGCCTTTGATTTTATAAATGGCTTTCATGATGCAGCAAACTCTATTGCTACCATAGTTTCGACACAAGTTCTTAGACCACAAACGGCAGTTATTTGGGCAGCGTTTTTTAATTTTATTGCATTTTTATTTTTTGGACTACATGTAGCAAATACAATTGGCAAAGGCGTCATTGATCCATTAGTAGTAGATGCGGTTGTTATATTTGCGGCTTTAATTGGCGCGGTTGTGTGGGATATTCTGACTTGGTATTATGGCATTCCTTCGAGTTCTTCTCATGCACTAATTGGCGGATTAGCTGGAGCAGCTGTTGCAAAAAGTGGTATTTCGGCCTTAAATGCGCCTGGCTTAATTAAAATTGCTGTTTCTATTGTTCTGTCTCCACTTTTAGGTTTTATTTTAGCTTTTATTTTGATGACTGCAGTTTCGGTGTTATTTTTTAAATATACACCTAGAAAAATCGACGTTTGGTCCAGAAGACTTCAATTATTTTCTGCTGCCTTGTATAGTTTAGGACACGGAGGGAATGACGCTCAAAAAACCATGGGGATCATTGCAGTTTTACTTTTTTCAACAGGGATGTTGGGCTCAAACTTTTATGTGCCTTTATGGGTTGTACTTGCCTGTCAAGTGGCTATGGGACTTGGCACGCTGTTTGGAGGTTGGAGAATCGTAAAAACAATGGGTATGAAAATTACAAAACTAAAACCAATTGGTGGTTGTTGTGCAGAAACTTCAGGGGCAGTAACTTTATTTTTAGCAACCGCCTTGGGCATTCCAGTTTCAACCACACATACAATTACTGGTTCTATTCTGGGAGTTGGTTCAGTAACCAAATTTTCTGCCGTTCGCTGGGGAATAGCGGAACGCATTGTTTGGGCATGGGTTTTGACTATTCCAGCTTCAGCCTTTATTGCAGCTCTCACATGGGCAATTATGCGCTATTGGGTTAAAATTTAAGTTTATGAATACAATTGTCGCGTCCCACATAACCGTATCCTGATTTTTTAAATCTGGAAAACCCCAAAACTACTACTCAAACCTATTCGATGACAATTGAATTATTTTCGACATGACATCTGCAACTTTGACCTTCCGTTTATAAAATATCACTGTATTTGATAATTCAAGCGAAGCCTTGGAATCCTCGCATATCAAAACCTCATCTACACATAGAATCATATTTGATATTTCCATTTTTTTAACTTGCTCAGTTTTTCTAGAAAGATACTCAGGCGTCCAAAACCCTATAATTTCGACAAAAAATTTCAGTTTTTGATTGCGTCGATGCCTGATCATAAAATCAGGAAACACAAGAGTATTTGTCCCTTTCAGACAAATAGGTTCGGGCTCCCGAATGAGTTCCCAGTCTGCCATGTATGGATTAAAATTTATTGCAAACTGGGCTTCTGTTGTGCTGTCAAATTGTTTAGGCTCTGATGCTGGAGGGATAGAAACACCTGTTTTTATTTGAAGAAGCCCGTCCCTCCCTCTGATTCGACAAATTGCACTAAGTTTAAACAGCTCACACCAAGGTAGAAGTGGGATCAGCTCTGCCAAAGACCTACCATAAATTTGAGTATGACCAAATAGAGATAGGGGTCCAGAAACTCGAATGATAAGGTTGTCGCTAGACCTTTGGTTCTCAACCTGACAAAGAAGTTTTCTTAGTTTAGCTTGCCTAATCACTCGACGCACACTTCCAAAGGCTTTGATTTCAACCTGTGAAGATCTGCTAACAATTCCCTGAATCAGTGATAGATTACAAAGAAGAGCCATCTTTTGGGATGTCATCGATTCTGGCATCTTAACAAGTCTTCGTTCAAGAGGTAGGTCAGAAAAGGCTGCCTCAAGCACTTCAGTGACGGATTCTATTTTATTTTGCCTTGCAATACTGCTCAGTACTGAACTTGATGCAGGCCTTAAAACACTTGTCGCTGCTTCTTCAAATAACTGAGCACGAAGTTTGGATGGCTTCACACCTTGCTTTATTCCGTTGTCATCTTCAGACATCCGATGAAGTAAATGAAATACCAACCCACACTTTTTTTTCTCAAAAATAGTTCCTGTTTTTCCTCGAAAATGTTCCACCACACGCCTGCGAGTCTGGCCCTTAAAACGGAGATATTCCTCAATCAGTTGACTCAACCAAGGATAGTCGCGTTCTGTAAAGTACTGTGGGACTATTTCCCATTTTACTATTTGGCCATTACAGTGCTGTGGAGCAGTTGGGTAGTAATTACAAAGAAGAAGTGATTGGGGAAGCAAAAGCTCGTCTCCTATTCTTAGATTGATTGACTTCGATTGTGCCGCGGCAAACAAGCTCATAAATAATCGCTCGTTTGCCAGGCTTGGGCCTCAGTATGCGGCCAATCCTCTGAATGTGTTCCCGTGTACCGTGATTGCCACCCATAATAATAGCAACTTCTGCATCGGGAACATCAATTCCCTCATTCAAAACTCGGCAAGATACAAGAGTACGAATCCTTCCTTCTCGATAAGAACGAATCATCGCTTCACGCTCCTTGCGCCCAATCTCAGAGGTAATTGGCATGATTAGGTAATTTTTAGAAATGTGGTAAGTAGTTTCAGTATCTGCAGTAAAAATAAGAAGTTTTTGATCCCAGTGTCTGGATATTAATGTGTTAAGTATTTGGAATTTTTCTTTCGCTGAAGCAAGAATTTTTTTCACCCGGTGAAATGCTGTGAGTGCTTTTCTTCCTTCTTCAGATCGAGATGCAAACCGAACCCAATCAAGATAATTCCCCATAGGACATGACGTTCGAAAAGAGTTAAATACTACTCGATAAACCTCAATATCAATTTGATAATGGGCTTTTTCTTCTGGAGTTAGATCTATATGGAGGGTGTAGTAATCATAATCTGCAAGATACGAACCTGTCAGATCCTCAATCGATAATTCAAATACAATAGGTCCAATGAGACATTCAAGCCGATTAGCCACGTCTCCCGAAGAATACGAAGAAGGAGGAGTTGCTGTCAGACCAAGACGAAGTCCGGCAGTGCACATTTTAAGAATTTCATCTCTAATGCCACATCCAAAGTGATGACATTCGTCTACAACAATCATGTCAAATGTATTGCCAATATCTACCACTCTCCTGTATGCGCTTTCATAAGTCGAAACAGTGATGGTCTCAATAGTCCGTGATCCATCTCCAAGTAAACCGATGGGACCACAGTAGCGTTGACGAATTTCCTGATGCCATTGTTCTAAAAGAGCTCTGGTTGGCACCAAACAAAGAGTAGGTTTTCCTGTTTTAGCAATAACAGAAAGGGCTAGACAAGTTTTACCAGCACCAGTTGGAAGAACAACAATGCCTTGGCAAGAATTTTTTTCCCACAGGTCTATTGCTGTTTCCTGATAGGGTCGAAGTTGAGTAGTTCTCCATTTTCCACTATTTCCTTCTCTCCCAACATCTGGGCGATTTGAGTGCACCAAATCGTCAAATTGAATCTGATTGGTTTTCAATTCCTTTCTAATTTGATGATACAACAGAGCTGGCGCTCGATAAGACTGAACACGACTGTCCCAGATAAATCCCTGTGGGAGATCAATTGCCTGATCATTGAGACCACTTAGAACTAGCGTGCCTCGATCATAGAAGAACTGCATCTGTTTTTTAAATGCAAAGCCCGTGCCACACAGGGAAGCTAAACATCTCTATAGTTTTCGAAATAAGAGTCCTAAATTTGGACTTTGTGATTTATTCTTGGACTTGTATCTTCATGTTCCCATTTATCTTTAGTTTCGGAGGTTTCAATTCGACATGTAATAAGATTTGTTTACGAGACTCATTAAAAAAACCATTCCTTGCTTTTTTAATATAGTAGTCTATTTCTTCTTGATGGGTCATTTTTTTTGTTTCATTATAAATTTTACCCTGAATTTTTGATTTAAAGTCTAAACAATCAAAATTCTTAATATGCTTATGTTTCATAAAGTAATACCTCAGAACATGCACCCAGAGAGGTTCGAACTCCCAACCCTCGGTTCCGAAGACCGATGCTCTATCCAGTTGAGCTATGGGTGCCCATAATTCATATAATTCACATATCTAGTGACTTGTGCAATCATAGCACTTTTTAGATTCAAATTCACTAGGATGTTCAATTTGGATTGTTGTATGTAAAATACCAAAATTTTTTTCTAGGAGTGAACTGGCTTTATGCAAAAGTTCTTTTTGGTTTTCGGATATTAAGTGCACACTTAGAGCATGCCTTCCGCTGGCTACTGTCCAAATATGTAAATCATGAACCTCTTGAACCCCTTTTAATTCAGATAAGTCTTTTTTTACCTCCTCTGGATCTACACCAGAAGGCGTAGATTCCATTAACACATGAAAAGACTCTTTCACAAGTTTCCAAGAACTAAACAACATGAGCAAAGAAAAAATAATACTAATAATCAAATCAATGGGCCGCCACCCTGACAACCAGATTACCGCACCAGCTACAATTGCACCAATACTACCAAGCGAATCGGCAAACACATGGAGATAAGCTGCCTTTACATTAAAATTTTTCTTTTGTGCGTCTTTTAATATCCACATGCTAAATAAATTTGCGCCAAGTCCAACAAGCGCAATAACAAAAACTGCAAATCCTTTAATTTCTGGTAGATTACCTATACGCAAAATAGCCTCGTAAATAAGCATTCCAGCCAAAAACCAGATCAAAAGCCCATTTCCTAAAGCAGCAAGAATTTCTACACGATGGTAGCCAAAACTCATCTTTGGAGTCGAAGGCCTAGCAGCAATCCAAGCAGCAATAATGCTAACACTGAGCGCTCCAACATCGGTTAACATGTGAGCCGAATCAGATATAAGAGCTAGACTTTTTGTATAAAGCCCTCCAAAAAATTCGATAAACATGAAAATAAGTGTAATAATTAATGCCTTAATAAGAACATTAATAGAACACATAGAACGATGATGAGACTTAGCCGTAACATGAGTATTATGTTTCATAGCATGCGGTGGATAGTTTAACTTACAAACCCTATCATTGCAAGGCACAGGCAAGGCACACACAATAGGATATGTCTATTAGCTACTAGATAAATATTAATTAGTAATCAACTTACGCAAGTTTGTTTCAAAATAATTTGCTATATCTACAAATGATTGTGGCGAACTTTTAGTAGGGGTAGAGTCATACCACCAAATACTCGTTCCCGATTTACAACCTTTATTTAAAACACCATAATCTTTGACAGTATACTTGCTGTCATTAACAGTAGGCAAAATAAATGCTAACGACCTTAATTGATTACGTTTAATATCAATAAAACCAGTTTGTCTATATAAATCAAAACGGATAAAATCAAGATTTTGATCTTGGTTTACTTGAATGGTTGCTCTAGGTTCTAAATTTTTTGCTGCAATAGCTAATGGGTGGTCTGAAAAAACCAAAGGACCAAGTAACGTGTTATTTGTACAATCATTTGTATAACAAGTATTGAAATTATAACTCACCGAATAAATCGTGAATGAAATTTTTAATAAACTTTTTATTGCATTAATATCTGTAGATGTACCCCAAACTGGAGCACCATTGTCATTACATTTATAACAACTTACAGAGCCATCATAATTATAATTAGCGCCAGGCAAAATTACTAAACCGCCACCAGCCTCGTAATACTGTTGTAAAGCATTTATACTATTTGCATCCATTGACTTTGTATTGCCATAATTTGCACATGGCAATAAAAGCCAAATTTGCCTATAATTAGCCCATAACGTACATGCATTTGGATCTATTGTATCAGTTATTGTAACGACATACCCTGCTACTGTTAGTGTATCTCTTAGGCCATGAACAAATGGGCTACCTCCATTTTGTAAAGTGGTAACATAAAATAAAATATTTTTAGATGAATTGTCCTGAAAATTTGTATATCCAAGGCATGGTCCTGCTAGCGACTGATTTGCATCTAAAGCGGCAAATTGAAGTAACGAAGGAGATATGGTTTTACTATCTAGTATTAAGTCATTTTGAGATTTTTTAGTTTTTTGCTCACAAGATACTACTAGAAACACATAGAAAGCAATTACAAGAAAATCAACATACCATTTTATCATATTTTTTCTCCAAAAAAATTATAAATTACCTGTAATTACACGTAATTTTTGTTCAAAATAATCGGCTATATTCACAAATGCATCAGGGGTGCTTTGAATTTCCCAGGGCTTATCTACTGATATAGCGCTACTACTATATTCACAAGCCCTTTTAAAAGTATAGTTTTTAAAACCTCTGATATATGCATAAACACCAGGAAAAATTAATGCTATTGATCTCAAATCACCTACCTTTTTTTCAATAATTCCAGTATATTCATCTTGATCTAAATTTTTAAAAGCTGCATTTAACCCTGGATGTACCCTGACAGAAACCAATTGTTCTAACTGTGCTACACTTGCAGTTAATGGGTGCGACAAGTTCCCTTTGATCAACCCATAACTTCCCGGCCAACCACCACCGTAAATAAACGAAATATCCAATATAGTTTTCAATGCACCTATATCGCTACTAGTTCCCCAGGTCCAGTCACACATAGTACAATTGCTCTTATATTTATTATAGTTATAATCAATAAAAACAGCTAATCCTCCACCGGCTTCATAATAATTCTTTAAAGAATCTATGCTTTTTTGATCCATAGATATTGATTCTCCACCATCTGCACATGGCAAGAACATCCATATCTGCTTATAATAGGTCCATAATTGACATGCATCAAAACTATCAATAAATTGATCTAACTTTGCAGTAATTATTATTGTATATCCTGCAGCCTTAAGTTTTTCTGCTAAAGCGCGAATGTAAGGACTGGCTCCAACACCATCAGCGGATAAATAATAACCACTACCTTCTGCTGGAGTGTAAAATAAGATTTTTTTGTCTGACTGATTATAAAAATTTAACCTCCCCTGGCATGGCCCAGGATATAGGGTTTTTGGATCTATACTGGGAGTTGGGCTTGGGCTTGAACTAGGGTCAGGAGCGGGCACATTAGGATCATTTGGCACATTAGACTTTGCTACGTTAGTGTCTGAATTAATTTTTGTAATAGTAATTTGATATTTTTGGTTAAAACATCCATTTAAAAAAATAGATATAACTAGCAGAAAAAATTTGACACTCTGTTTCATTTTTAAGCCCCCTGCTTAGCTGAACTTTTTACTCATAATTTAATTAAAACAGACTAAATGCTTTGCGTCAAAATGTGTCTAAAGTGACTCACTTGATATGTTGCGCGACGCGTTATAGACTTGTTACTAGTGGATTAATGGGGATGTTTATATTAAATCTATTTAGTTTAAAAAAATGTAAAAATACTAAATTTATGCGTTTTTTAAATAATATTACTATTTCTGCTTTCTTGGGGCACC
Organism: Deltaproteobacteria bacterium; assembly: GCA_016194835.1. GTDB lineage: Bacteria > Bdellovibrionota > UBA1018 > UBA1018 > UBA1018 > JACRAO01. The sequence continues at coordinate 962 of JACQAU010000273.1, read as the reverse complement.
TGCTAGTTATTGCATCACTAATGACCTCTTGTGAACAAAATTATACAATCTCAAAATATACACCAAAAGAGACTAACATAGTCGAGCCTGGTCATATCGGCCCAGACACTAGTCCAGGCGCTTCTCCTCCTGGCTGTCCTAGCGATGCTTCTAAATCAGATCCAAATAAAATACTTTTTTACGCTCCAGATGTTTATACAGGATTGAATCAAAATGGATTTGATCAAAACATTTGGATTAAAACCGCAATTGATGCCGTTAAAAAAATAGGCTTTCAAGTTACTCTTGACACAAGAATTGATATAAAATTTGATGTCTGCAAACTATATAGTAATTATTCACAGCTATGGCTTTTCTCACCATGCAATAATTTACAAATGATGACAGATGAGAGTTTTAATGCAGTTCTAAAATATTACGAATACGGCAAAGCTGTTGTAGCTCTTGGAGATTTTCATTTTTTTAACTCAAAAACAAATAATATAAATGATCACTGTACCGCTCTCTACACTTCAAATTCAGAAAATCAATTATTAGGAACTGACACAAAACCAAACGATCGAGCAAAAATTATTTCTCATGTCTTTCACGGAAAAGTTAAACCATTAGGAGCCAAAATAAACACTAATATAAGCAAATCCGCAAACCACATACTTGGCACACTCTGGGCAAATGCCCCAATCGGGTGGTCTATGTTTACAATTGATACTGATAATCGTGATGTTCAATCATTTTGTAAAACCGAACCATGTCTAGGCGATATACTGCTCATTGATAAAAAAGCAACTTCAACAGAGTGGCCCAAGCGCTTTTTGTTAGCAGAAGGCGCAAGATATGTCTATCACGGGAGTGGCTTAATTAGTAATGGCTCAACAGTCATAAAAGGTACTTATTTTGATGTCATTTCAGCGCTAGTGCAGAAAACTGCACTCTACTTTCGAGACGGCAAATTACCAGACAAT
>JACQAU010000067.1 GCA_016194835.1 Deltaproteobacteria bacterium | reverse complement strand
ATGAAGCTATTTATTTAATCTCAGAACTAGTGCGCGCAGGTAGACAAATTATAGGTTTTGATCTCTGCGAAGTAGCACCTGGAAAAAACTCCGAGTGGGGTGCTAACGTTGGAGCAAGACTACTTTTTAAGCTTTGTGGTTACTCTCTATTAAGCGTAGCACGGCAGCGATAAAGACTCCAAACATTGACCCGATCCAGCCAGGAACCAAAAACTTTGATCCAGCTAGGCAAAGTTTGAAAACGAAGCTCACAACGTTGTTTCCATTTACCTGGGGGTAACTCAAAATGATTCGAAAAAAACCAAAATCCACCACCAAATACAGGCGATTCGGGTAATTGTTTTACCATATGAACACGAAGCTGTGCAGGTCGATAAAATCCGATCTGTGTGCCAAGCACGTTATAAGGATCTCCATCAAGCGTATAGAGATCAAAATCGCGCTTTCCTGTAACGACTTCAGTGTTCGACTGAATTTCTTTATAAACTCCCTCATAAAACTGTACAATCCTAGAAAAAGGCATAAATGTCAGAACTATGAGCGCTAAAAAATTATTAAGAAGTAAAAATTTCCAAACTCCACGTACTACTTTAGACTTGGTCCAAGGCAGTGGCCCGCCAACTTGCCCGTGCTGTAATCCTTGCCGAGAAAAACTCATAACAAATAACACCGGTGCTGCCATTGCAATTGGGAAAAAAAATCTTAGTTCCTTATGTGCAATCCATTCATGTATTAAAAACAATGGAACATAACTCCAGGTCAAAATATGTGTTGGAAAACGAATCCACGCCAACAAAACGCTACACAGAAGCATAGTACCCAAAAACGGCCAGGACTCAGTAAATGACATTCTAAAAATATCCCACCACGGGGCACTGCCATAGATACTCACTTGATTTCGAATCAAATTGTAATCAATATATCTCCACGGGCTGAAAACCCATTCGCCATATCCCCATGCGTCAACCATTCGTCCAAGTGCAAAAATAAACAAGAACCCTAACACACTAGCGACTATTGATTTTCGCTGAAAGACCCACCACGCGACAAGACCAGCAACAGCAAATCCCATTTGAAAACGAAACTCAAAACTCAGTCCCAAAAATATACCAGCTAACACTCCAAGCCACACACTCAGACTACGGTTTAAGACCATTAATCCGAGTCCAATCAAAAACGAAGATCCTGCCAGATTTTCAGACGACGGCCTAGCATGTAGCACTGGAAGAAACCAAATGAGCAAAAGTACCAAAATCGCAGTTCGACGGGTTCTTTTGCTATTTGGTATCCATTCTTGCAAACAAAGAGTAAGCACTACACAGCTAAGCCAACCCATCAGGCTGGCAAAAAGACGAAAGCACAACGCCCACGTAAACGGATTTTGTATACCAATGATCTGTAAGAAATTTGCAATACCTGTGCAAATCGCAGGCAACATCCATGGACGCATTCTCTCCGAAAACTCGATAGCCAAATCCTTCAATGGAGTGAGACCAAGCTTATACCCAGCAAACTCCACAATCTGAAAATGCTCATCCGGCGAATGATAACCTACGCTGAAATAGGCTGTCAGCAGATGAAAACCTAGACTCACAAAAAGCCAACGCCAGAGAAAACGCCACTCCGACTCACTCCAGTTTAACCGAGATTTTGAGATTGATATAAAGCCCATGCTGTCAAACAAACTCCCCAAGATTTGATGTTCACAAGCTCAATTGGCCTAACCAACGTATTGCCAAAAATCTGTGAAACTAGTATTCCTATAAAAATTATTCCCATCAATGCAGTAAATATAAGTTTTTTTTCTTTTATTCGTATCGCTCGGTCCAATGCCAAAGCACTCAACGGAAAAGTTAAAACAAACGAATGACTCCACGCTAAAGGAAGAACCACTACACCAAAAGCCAACCATCCAGCAAAGGACTCTGAACCTGAAAGCCGGCGTGAAGCGCGCATCCAAATCGTCCCAAAAAGTACCATTAACACCAAAGAAACCCCAATGTCATAATATATATTCGTCAAACTAGTCGGAATCCAACGCAAAATACCAGCCACAAACCCATGATTCATCTGACCACGTACTACTTCTGATCCTAACTCTGCGTTACCAGAAGACGCCGCTTTTATCCAGCTCATATAAATGCCAAAAATTCCTTCATTGGCACCCCATTTTTGATCAACCCAAAAAACTATTGTATTTGCTATCACAACAAATCCCAGAACACCCATAATGAACCTGCGTTGCAAAATTTCTTTCCAGCGTCCCAAAAAAGTAAAAAGCGAAAATATCTTAGAACTAAATATTACAAGTGCTGTGCCAAACCTCGCACTAGATTTAGTGTTGCGTTCACTCCAGAGACCGACCATAAGACAAAAAACTGTGATTTGCCCAGAATAAGCATGCCCAATCCATATCCACCAATAGAGCAACAGAACCAAAATAGCTATGCGCTTAGCAACTCCCTCTTTAATTAACCAAAAAAACGCATAAGCAATCGAGAAAAACTGTATAAACGCCCAAAAAACACGAGCCGTATATAAACTTGCCATCGAAAAAGGAAGAAACAAAGGAAGCAACCATGGGGGATACTTGAAAACAAACCCTGCCATTTCTGGTGTGTAATGGTAAGGCGAAACCCCAGAAATCCAAGCATGTATGGCCTTCCAGTAAACCTCAAAATCATGGCCATGATAGATTGCTATCTGAAAAAATCTCACGGTAGCCACTAATAACAAAACACAGGTGAGGCAGTCCGGCAGCAACTCACGACGGTTTTTGCCCAGAGTGGTGGTAGACACAGCTTTCCTACTCCTCTTTCATGAATGGATAACGGAAATCTTTTGGTGGTACGAAATTTTCCTTAATAACTCTGGGTGAAACCCAACGTAAAAGATTCAAAATACTGCCTGCTTTGTCATTAGTTCCAGAGGCGCGTGCTCCTCCAAAAGGCTGTTGACCCACAACTGCTCCTGTCGGCTTGTCGTTGATATATAAATTCCCCGCTGCATGCCTTAACACATTAGACATTTCTACTAATGCATTGCGGTCTTGAGCAAATATAGCTCCAGTTAGCGCATAAGCAGAAGTTTCATCACAAAGCTTTAATGTTTCCTTATATTTTGTGTCATCATAAATAAAAATACTTAAAACAGGACCAAAAACTTCTTCTACCATAGTTTTATACTTTGGATTTGTGGTTACGATTACAGTGGGTTCGATAAAATAACCAACTTCGCTTTTTGCACCTCCGCCTATGAGAATTTTTGCTGCATTGGAGTTTTTTGCATCTTCGATATAGTTATTAATCTTTGTATAAGATTCCTGGTCAATAACCGCATTTACAAAATTTCTAAAATCCCTAACATCTCCAATACAGATGGTTTTGATTTCAGATACAAGCAGTTCTTGTACATGCGACCAAATACTTTTTGGAATATAAGCTCGTGAAGCAGCGGAACATTTTTGACCTTGATACTCAAATGCACCTCTAATAAGAGCTGTCACTAATGCCTGAATATCACATGAGGCGTGGGCAAATACAAAATCTTTACCTCCAGTTTCACCAACAATCCTTGGATAAGAGCGATAATTATGAATATTCTGCCCAATTGTTTTATAAATATTCTGAAACGTAAAGGTAGAACCCGTAAAATGTACTCCAGCAAGTTCTGGCATAGAGAATAAAACCTGGGAAATTAAACTTCCTGTTGTGGGTGCAAAATTAATTACGCCATCTGGAAGACCGGCTTCTTGTAAAATCTTCATTACATAAAAAGCCGAGTACACTTGCGTGTGCGAAGGTTTCCAAATAACTGTATTTCCTACCAAGGCAGGAGTAGTGGGTAAATTGCCAGAGATTGCAGTAAAATTAAACGGTGTTATAGCAACAACAAACCCTTCGAGAGGCCGATAATCCATTTGATTCCAAATAGGGGGCGTACTCAAAGGTTGGTCTCTTAAGAACCTCTGGTAATAGAAAGCATTAAATTTGAAAAAATCAATAAGTTCACAAGCGGCATCAATTTCGGCTTGATAAACATTTTTGGACTGACACAACATGGTTGCTGCATTTACTTTATCTCTATACGGTCCAGAGATGAGTTCTGCTGCCTTCAAGAAAATAGCAGCTCTATTTTCCCAACTTAATGACTCCCAATCCGTTTTTGCCTTTAATGCAGCTTGTACTGCCATTTTTAGTTCTTCAGGACCGGCCTGATGATATTCTCCAAGGACAGAATGATGATCATGAGGCATGATGCATTTTTGTTTTCGTCCTGTGCGTATTTCTTTGCCACCAATAATACACGGAATTTCTATTTTTTCCTTCGTAAAGGCTTTAAGCTGTTGTTTAAGAGAGACTCGCGTGTGTTCTCCTTGGGCATAAGATCTGATTGATTCATTTGTGGGTTTTTGAATTTGATACATAATACCATTCTTTTTAACGCGATTAGCAGAAGGTCACAACAGTTAAAATTTTAGATTTTAAGTTGTTCTAGCATTAAATGTAGTTTTTTGGCATAATGAATCAAATACTTAGATAATAACAAATGAAACAATATACCTCTAAGTTCTTAAAAACAGTCGCGTTAGGGTACATGGCATTTCCAGTCTTGTACATTTTATTAACTGCATTGTTTTTTGATATTCCTGCAAAGCAAGTCGTACGTATTTTGCTTCACCCACTGTATTATCTTCTCTGTATTTGGGCTGTTTTTGCAGGTTACGGCATATGGGAGATGAAACGTTGGGGTTGGCACGTTTTTCTGTTTTGTAATATCTTAATTGTTTTTTCGGTAATCGCTATTTCCATTATCGTTTTAAGGCTTGGCAGGGAAATTAAAGTCCCATATTTTCTTCCAAAAATCAGATGGTGGGAAAGTAATCCGCGTTATCGACTTTCAGTGCCTGTTTCAGTTTCTAGAAAAGATAATACAAATTTTGTCGGTGAAATATTAGACCTCTCCATGGGAGGGTGCTTTATAAAGCTTCGATCAGAACTATATCAGGACGAAACACTATCGTTAGAGTTTACTGTTTTTGGGCAGACATTTCGCTTTGTTGGTAACGTGGTGTGGCGAACTCAAAGCACAGTAACACACCCAAAAGGCATAGGGATTAAATTTGCACCAATAGTAAAATTTGATAAAAAATTATTAAAGGCGGTAATACATAGGTTAAAGAAAATCACAGGCCTATATAGTACAGCGCGTTATTTAATGAATCAAGAGGAACTTACTAAACGCATCGAAGAGCTCCGGGCAACCAAGCTTGATCCAGTTCAACTTGACAAAGAAGAAAATGGTGGTAATGAAACTCCCGTCTGACTGGCTTAAAAAAGCCTATCTGCTCGCTATAAAAGCTAAAGAGAGAGACGAAGTCCCCGTGGGAGCATTATTAGTGCAAGACAACAAAATAATTGCAAAAGCACATAATTTGAGAGAATCACAACAAAATCCATTGGCACATGCTGAAATTTTAGCAATTTCTAAAGCAGCAAAAAAACTAAACACATGGAGACTTCATGGTCTAACGCTTATAGTTACACTTGAGCCCTGTCTAATGTGCCTGGCGGCATGTCAACAAGCCAGAATTTCGAAAGTAATCTATGGCGCCAAGGACCATAAGGCTGGAGCCATAAGTTTAGGTTATTTTTTCAATCAAGACAAAAGACTAAACCACAGATTCGAAGCAGTGTTTTATGATTTTAAGCCTTCGGGTGAAATTTTGTCAGATTTTTTTAGGGCGAAACGGCGCGTCTAGGAATGTGCGACACCGCACGCTCGGTCATTGCTGTAATAGTTAAGCTTGGATTAACACCTAAATTTGCCGGAATAGCAGACCCGTCACAAACATGAAGTCCAGGGTATCCAAAAACTTCATGCTTTGCATTTATGGCTCCCGTTTCTGCAGTAGCTCCAATCGCGCAGCCTCCCAAAATATGAGCTGTAGTCGGGATGTTTAAAATAACCTCATTAAACGTACTTTGGGGTATCGCATCTAATTTTTTTGCAAGTAACCTCGCTACTGTATTGGCAATTGGAATATAAGCAGGAATTTTATACGAACCTTCTTCGGGTGCTGTGATTAGTTTTTTGCGAAACAATGTCTGAAGTCCTCTTCCTAATTGAAAGCGCATTTGATTATCTAAAGTTTGCATAACAAGTAAAATTATAGTTCTTTGCGCCCATTTAAAATTAAACATAAGTCTAAATGCATCTATTGGATGGGTAAATACTGTCCAAAGCAATTTTAGTGGTCTTAAGAATAAGATTTTTGTGCCATTCACCATAGGCACAGCTAAGAGTCGCATAAAATCAGAACCTTTTGAGTATCTAACTGGTTCAATATGCGTGTGTTGATCTGGATGGAAAATAGAACTAATAGCAATACCTTGAGAACAGTCTTTGGCCTCATCAAATTTTTTCTTACTGACTCCAACTAGAGCTTCGCTATTAGTTCTTACATGATGTCCAAGACGTTCTGAAAGAAGCGGCAAAGTTTTTGTAATATATTTACATTTTAACAAAAGTGAAAGAGTACCTAACACTCCTGCTGAGAGCACTATGCGTTTTGCACGTAAAATCTTTGAATCTTTTTTAAACCAAGCTGTCGAATTTTGGGTATGAATTTCGTAGCCGATAATATCTTTATTGTCATAAATAGGATTAATATTTGTGACCACTGTTTCTGGCACAATTTGGACTCCGTTTTTTTCTGCAAAATAAAGATAGTTTTTATCTAAAGTGTTTTTTGCATTATAACGGCAACCGACCATACAGCCACCGCAATAAATACAGCCTGTGCGATTAGGCCCTTTGCCATCAAAATAAGGGTCTGAAACTTCTTTTCCGGCCTCACCAAAAAACACTGCTACTTGTGTGGGTTGAAATGTTTCCTCTCGTTTTAGCTCACGGGCGCATTCTTGCAGTGCGTGATCAACAAAACTAAACTTTGGATTTGGTACCACTCCTAACATCTTTTTTGCTACTTGATAATGGGGAGCAAGTTCTGATTTCCAGTTGGCCAGATTTTTCCAAATCGGGGCCTCGTAAAACTCATCCGATGGTTCAAGCAGTGTGTTGGCATAAACAAGACTTCCTCCACCAACTCCTGTTCCACTTAAGATAAGGATGTTTCTAAAAAGACTTAAGTTTTGAATTCCAAAACATTTTAAAAAAGGAGCCCATAAATATTTTCTAATATTCCAGTTGGTTTCTGCAAAATCTTGCGGTCGGAAACGCTTTCCTTGTTCAATGACGCAAACAGAATATCCCTTTTCAGAGAGTCTTAGAGCAGATACACTCCCACCAAAACCAGAGCCAATGATTATAAAGTCATAATCAAATTGCATGCATTTATTAAGCGTTTTTTCTATGAGTAATAATCCCGTGCGTAGGATCGTATGGAGAGACCCCAACGGTCACCTTATCACCCACAATAATTCTTATTTTAAATCGTTTCATTTTTCCAGAAAGGCGCGCTAGCACTACTATACCATTATCCAATTGGATCTTATAGTTGCCCCCACCAGTCGAATCAAACACTTTCCCTTCAAGTTGAATTAGATCATCTCTAGACATTATTTACCGTCTTAGCATCGAAACTGCGCTTAGACTTACCCCTCTCACAATAACAACAAAATGCAGGCAAGGGCTTTTAAATGAAAATCTTTTTTAAAAAGCCCTTCCCGAATCAAAATTTACTAATATCTTTTTCCTCTGGTCATTAATGTTTTTTTCCTTCGGAAAATTAATACCTTTTTCCTCTGGAAAAGCCTCCTCCACCAGAGCCGCCTTCTCTTCCACCACCGAACGGACGTCTTCCTCCGCCAAAGCTTTTCTTAAAGCCTCCGCCACCGCCCATTCCTTCTCCTCTTGGCTTCATAGGACGAGCTTCAGAGACCGTAATTGCTCTCCCTTG
>JACQAU010000282.1 GCA_016194835.1 Deltaproteobacteria bacterium | reverse complement strand
AATGGATTCAGCCCAACGGAAGCGTTGAAGCTCTTGTTCCAAGGAAAGCTGCCAACTTTTGTAGTTTAAAAAATGCTACTAATCAACAATTAGGTGTTCCCGTCTCCACCTGGGTACCATATTAAATTGCTGACTAGTTACGACAAAAGAATAATAATTGCAGGGACTATTAAGATATTGTTCTTACTTTTCAACATTTGCATAACCACCTTTCACTTCTCGCTCAACTCCAACACACTCAGTAAGTTCTCGTCACGCAACACAAGAGGTGTATATTTTTAATATAATAAACTTATTTAGTCAATTATTATTTTATAAACATAACTTCTTGAATTTGCTGAATAAAAAAAATAGACTGTACTCTAAAAACCACTAAACCTCTTTTGTCTTGCGAAGTGCGCTAATGAGACTTAAAGAAATAATATGCACAAAACTCCAAATTTTAAAACTTATGTGTCACCCACAAAAGGTGAAAAGATTGATTTTCAAAATGGAAAACTAAATGTCCCAAAAAATCCTATTATTCCATTTATCGAAGGAGATGGAACAGGACCAGATATTTGGAAGGCATCACAAACAGTCTTTGATGCAGCCGTCGAAAAGGCATATCACGGGGATCGCAAAATCGAATGGTTCGAAGTTTTTTCTGGAGAGAAAGCTTTTAAAAAATTTAACAACTGGCTACCAGAAGATACCTTAACAGCCTTAAGGTTTTATCAAGTTGCAATCAAAGGCCCGCTTACAACACCAATTGGAGGTGGGATTCGTTCTCTTAATGTAACTCTAAGACAAATGCTCGATCTCTATGTTTGTTTAAGACCTATACAATATTTTCAGGGAGTACCGTCACCTGTAAAACATCCTGAAAAAGTAAACATGGTTATATTTCGCGAAAATACAGAAGATATTTATGCCGGCATCGAATATGAATCTGGTTCGGATAATTGTAAAAAGATTTTAAGTTTTTTGAAAGAAACATTTCCAAAAGACTATGAAAAAATCAGATTTCCAGAAAACAGTGCAATTGGGATTAAACCTGTTTCAAGAGAAGGAACTGAAAGATTAGTAAAAGCCGCTATCGAATACGCCATAATAAATAAACGCAAATCTGTAAATATTGTTCATAAAGGCAATATCATGAAATTTACCGAAGGTGGTTTTAGAATTTGGGGATATGCCTTGGCCGAAAAAGAGTTTGGATCAAAAGTTTATACCTGGGAAAAATGGGAAAAAACCAAGAAAGAAAAAGGCGAAGATCTAGCCAACCAAGAACAAAAAGAAGCCCTGGCACATGGAAAAATTCTCATTAAAGATTCGATTGCAGATATTACATTGCAACAAGTTCTAACTCGCCCTGAAGAGTTTGATGTAATAGCGACTTTAAATTTAAATGGCGACTATTTGTCTGACGCATTGGCGGCTCAAGTGGGAGGTATTGGCATAGCTCCAGGTGGAAATATCAATTATATGACAGGTCACGCTGTATTTGAAGCAACACACGGGACAGCTCCAAAGTATGCCGCTCAAGACAAAGTAAATCCAGGATCTGTGATTTTATCTGGAGAGATGATGTTTCGTTTTTTAGGCTGGAACGAAGCAGCGGATCTTATCTTAAAGGGCATTAACGGAGCCATTGCTGCAAAAAAAGTCACTTACGATTTTGCACGCTTAATGAAACAAGAAGGATTTTCAGGAGTAAATGAAATTAAGTGCTCTGAATTTGGAAAAGCCATTATTAACGAAATGTAATAATTTTGACTTGCTTTTAAATAACGTGTTCAATATAAAAAGAAAAAAGGGGAAACTATGAAAATTATGAAATTTTTGACATTGTGTTTGATGTTGCCTGATGGAACTGCGATAGAAAACAATGGAGCAGTTCCTGATTATCCTTATACAATCACCATAGAAGACTATGTCAATGAATACAAAAATTATCAAAATGCTTATATTAAGAAATTATTAGAACTACTGCCTTGATATAAGTTGCTATAAAACTGGAATATTTTATTTGGGGGCAAAATGAAATTTAAATTTGTTTTTTTACCAATGCTATTGTTTGTGCTAAATGTTTGCAACACATGTGTTGCGGAAGAACTAAGAGTGATGAGTTACAACATACTTCGAGGAGGTACTCAACACGGTCCGTTGTCATGGACTGTTGATGTGATTCGCAAGTCACGTGCAGATATTGTAGGGATTCAAGAAGCGGATCAGAACCTTGTCCAGTTGGCCAAAGAGCTTGGGTTTTGGTATCACGAAGGCTCTTCTATTTTGAGCCGTTATCCAATTACGCAGTATATTAAAGATATCGGAATAAAAGTGCAAACTCCTGCAAAGCAGTCTGTGTATGTCTTCAATACACATCTCTCTGCTTTTCCATATGGTCCTTATGATTTGAGAGATGGCAAGACAGTCGAAGAAGCTATGGAAAACGAAAATAAATCCGGTAGAACAAGCCAAATATCAAATTTATTAAAACAAATACAATTTTTCATGAGCTTTAAGACACCAATTATTGTAACAGGTGATTTTAACTCTCCTTCTCATCTTGACTGGACATATCGCAATCGTGCAGCACATTCCGGTTTTGAAGTTCCATGGCCAACTTCTAGTTTGATGAAAGATTTTGGTTTTCTTGATAGTTATAGAGTTTTTTTTCCTGATGAGACTCAAAAACCAGGCCTTACTTGGACTCCTGGTTTCCCTCCGCCCAATGTTGATCCAAAAGAGGTTCATGATCGTATTGACTACATTTACTATTACCCAAACACCTTGCACATCTTAAATGCTGAGATTGCCGGCGAAAGTAAAACAAATGCTGATATCGTTGTTACTCCGTGGCCATCTGATCACAGGGCGGTGATTGTTACACTGCAGCTTATAGAATCTTTATTCCATAACTCCATTGAGTAAGAAATCAAATCTTAAGCCTAGTGTAATGCCAGAAAATGCAGTTAAACTAGGAACCCAAGCGTATCCACTGTTTAAACAAATTCGGACGGTTTTACCTAAAAGAAAATTTAATGCTACACTTGGTTCAAGCACAACTCCTCCACCAGTAGTAGCTGCTTGAAATCCTCCCGCCCCGCCTCCTAAAAGGCTAAGTTCAAGTTCTGCTTTTTTTGCAAATGAATGAGTATATCCAACTAAAATGCCACCATAGCTAAAAGATCCAGCAGCACCGCCACTTATTTGGCCAGTATAGCCTGCACCACCAACCGAAAAGCTTTCGCTTTCATAGCTCATGTAGCGAGAACCAAAAAGAACACCAATTGCTGCCGAGTTTTTTATCCCTTTTATTTCAGAAGATATACGAGATAGTCTTTGCAGTGATGAGTCAGCAGCAAAAGAAGATAGAGAAAAAATAATAAGAGCTACACCGAAAATAAATATAAAAACAACCGGTTTCCTATCCATGGATTTCATAACAATAAATTCCTTTCATTGTTTTTTTGAACTACTTTAGTTTAAAGTTTCTCATATATATATTTTTATTCAAGTATTTTTATATTGGTAACGTTTTATAATGTAAAAACTGGGTAAATTTTGCCTAATGAAACACTATATCGAAAAACGCTCACCATAGGTCGGGCTATGCCTCGCATTTTTCTCAATCGGCTCCCAAATCTGAGTGCCGATTGTCTAGTTTATTCATGGACAGATTCTTAGAATTTTGGGACAAAAAATCTCACGGCATTAATATTGTTTCCCTCTGAGAAAACTATATGGTTTCCATTTAGGAAACTGTTTTTTTTCTAGCATCTTTAGTTGCAGTTAGATAGAACAACAGACATAACTATCTTGCTTTTTAAACACTAAAAAAGGAGAAGTATTTATGTCCAATAAACGTTCAAAAATATCGGTCATAGGAGCTGGCTTTGTGGGTTCTACTTGTGCTCACTGGGCAGCATCAAAAGAACTTGGAGACGTTGTTCTTATTGATATTAACGGAGATATGGCCAAGGGAAAAGCACTAGATCTCTACGAAGCCTCACCGGTCGAAGGCTTTGATTCGAAAATCGAAGGCGGCAGTGATTATTCGTTAACTGCAAACTCAGATGTCGTCATCATCACCGCAGGACTTCCTAGAAAACCTGGCATGAGCCGGGACGATCTTCTTTCTACAAATGCAAAAATTGTAAAAGAATGCGCCACGCAAGCAGCAAAGTATTCGCCAAATTCAGTTTTAATAGTAGTGAGCAATCCTCTTGATGCCATGTGCCATGTGGCTTATAAAGCTTCTGGCTTTCCAAGAGAGAGGGTACTTGGGATGGCTGGTATTTTAGATGGTGCACGTTTTCGCAGTTTTATTGCCCTAGAGCTTGGAGTTAGTGTCGAAGATATTCAGGCCTTTTGTTTTGGTGGACATGGAGACACTATGGTTCCAATGCCTCGTTATGTAAGCGTTGGAGGCATTCCGCTTGAGCAGCTTTTGAGTAAAGAAAAAATTAATGCCATTGTAGAGCGCACACGAAAAGGCGGTGGAGAGATTGTAAATTTACTTAAAACCGGCTCCGCTTATTATGCTCCAGCAGCAAGTGCTGTGCAAATGGCCGAAGCTATTATTCGCGATAAAAAGAGACTCTTGCCATGTGCAGTATTACTGCAAGGAGAATACGGCATTAGAGATCTCTTTTGTGGAGTGCTTGCAAAAATTGGCTCAAAAGGCCTTGAGGGTGTTCCACTCTTGCAATTAAACATCGAAGAAAAAGCCATGTTTGAGAAATCTGCCGCTGCAGTGAAAGAACTTGTCGAAGCAATGGCAAAACTTGGGGTGTAAACTACTCAGTTAACAGGAATCTGATAACAGGTAACAGTTACCGTAACAGAAACTGTAACTGTAACTGTAACTGTTACCTGTTAACCGTTGACTGATAACTGAGTTTCATATAATTGAAAGACAGCATGAATATCCATGAGTATCAATCAAAAGAACTTTTAAAGAAATACAGAGTCCGTGTTCCTGAAGGAAAACTCATCGAAGAAGGCCCTGGTGATCTAGAAGAGCGCACACTCGCATCGGCAAAGCAACTTGTTCAAGAAAGGAAGAACCAGGTTTTTGTTGTAAAAGCTCAGATTCACGCTGGTGGTCGTGGCAAGGCGGGAGGAGTTCGGGTTTGTAAAAGTGTCGTAGAAGTCAATCAAGCTACAAAAGAAATAATGGGAAAAATCTTAATAACTCCTCAAACTGGTCCACAAGGCAAAAAAGTACATAAAATCTGGATCGAAGAAGGCGCGGAAATTGCAAAAGAGTTTTACTTGGGTGTTGTTTTAGATCGTGCGCTTTCGCAAGTAGTAATGATGGCATCTACTGAAGGGGGTATGGAAATCGAAGAAGTAGCCTCAAAACATCCTGAAAAAATTACTAAAGTTCCCATTGACCCGAGCTTGGGATTTCAATCATTTCATGGGAGAAAACTTGCAAGAGCTTTGAAATTAACTACAGAGCAAACAAAAGAGGCTATAGGTTTTTTCCGTGGGATTTATGAGTGCTACCAGTCCTGTGATTGTTCTCTTGTTGAAATTAATCCAATGGTTCTTACAAGAGAGGGGCATCTTTTAGCGCTGGATGCAAAACTTAATTTTGATGATAACGGGCTTTTTAGACACCCTGATATTTTAGAACTAAGAGACATTCAGGAGGAGAACCCACAAGATGTTGAGGCCTCTAAACATGATCTTTCGTACATTGCTTTGGATGGAAACATTGGTTGTTTAGTCAATGGTGCAGGTCTCGCCATGGCAACTATGGATATCATAAAACTCCACGGTGGATCTCCTGCTAATTTTTTAGATGTGGGTGGGAGCGCTTCGAAAGATCAAGTTACGCAAGCATTTAAAATCATTTTAAAAGATTCAAAGGTCAAAGCTATTTTGGTTAATATATTTCACTTCTTCTTCAAGGGCAAATTCGTTGGGGACTTTAACAATCTCATGATCGGAGTCGGCGACTGTTTGCATTATTTGAACACAACTATCAACAATTTTAATTAACTCCTCCCGTTCGGTAGTGTCGTTGTAAGTGGCTCCGGCGTCTTTACCTCCATGACCGGCCGCTATAAAAATTTTCATGCTTGTGCCTGAACTCTCTTTGTGTTATACTCGGAAATCATTTGATCGATTGTCGATAATGTCTCTT
>JACQAU010000266.1 GCA_016194835.1 Deltaproteobacteria bacterium | reverse complement strand
GCTCTTTCACCCTCTGATCAACCAATAAATTCATGGAACGGCTTGGACTGGGCCAGAAAATGCACACAAAAAGAACTATTAATAAATACACTTAATATATATGACAATACTGCTGTTGTTAATCATATACATGAAAACATTGCTGTTTTCATTGCACACTCAAATGCTTTGCCTGAAAAAAATAATTTGACTGCCGATCACCGAATTTACACCTCTGGACTTGAAAGCTGGTTTCGTTTAGCCGCTCAAGGAATATGGGTCGAAGGCTGTGGCGAAGGACTAGGGTTTAACTCTCTCATAGCCACCCTACAAGAACCTGTTTTACAACTACCAAAACTCTCAGATTGGACAATCCTCACACATGATGATGCAACCGAGACATGGAACACAGGAAATGTAATACCAACCTATCGGGTCCTCCATAACTATAATGATCAAGCTAAATCCGCACTCGCTAACGCAACACATGTATTTTTGGCGAGCGGTTCTCAATGGATTAGGTTAAAAGACATAGCACAACCACAGGCACATTTGTCCTGCGGTCCAGGAAAAACTGCTGAGCTTTTACAATCTAAACACATCAAAACTTTAGTTTTTCCATCTGTAAAGGAGTGGAAACAATGGCTCAAGATTATTTAAAATCCAATTCCATATCATTGCGAAGGCTTAGGCAAAGCAATTTTATTAGAGATCTCACACAAGAAGTCAAAATTTCACACAAGCAGTTTTTACAACCACTTTTTGTTGTCCAAGATATTGCTAAACGAGAATCTATCCCTGCACTTACCGGGGTTTTTAGAGAAACACCTGATACACTAATCACACAAATAGAATCAGACATCGAAGCTGGCGTGCAGAAATTTTTACTCTTTGGAGTGCCTTCAAAAAAAACTACTAATAACTTTAATTTTGACTTTTGTGCACAACAAATCCAAAACATCAAAAAACACTTCGGGAAAGATGTTTTTTTAGCCGTTGATGTTTGTCTTTGCTCATTTACTGAACACGGTCATTGTGGGATACTCTCAGAAAGTGACCATATCGAAAATGATAGCACAGTCTCTGAACTTGTCCGCGCTGCCTGCACTTATGCAGAGGCTGGAGCTGATTGTGTAGCTCCAAGCGATATGATGGATGGCAGAGTACGCGCCATAAGATCTAGCTTAGATGCAAGAAACTATACGCGCACACTAATTATGAGTTATTCAGCCAAGTTTCACTCAAAGTTTTATGGCCCTTTTCGCATTGCTGCCAATTCAGCTCCCAATACAAACACACTTACAGATCATTTGACATGCGATCTTACAGATCATTTGACATGCGATCTTACAGATCATTTGACATGCGATCTTACAGATCGCGCAACTTATCAAATTGATCCAGCTAGACCTAAAGACGCATTTTTGAGCTCACTTAGAGATGCAGAAGAAGGAGCGGATATTTTGATGGTCAAGCCTGGCTTACCTTATTTAGACATTCTTTCACAATTAACAAAACAAATACCCAGGCCCTGGGCGGTTTACGAAGTAAGTGGAGAGTACGCAGCTATTGAACTGCTTGCAGAAAAAAAACTAATTGCCGCAAACGCCGCTCACCTCGAAGCTTGGATTGCTTTTGCGCGCGCTGGAGCATCTATGATAATTTCCTATGGCGCTCGCAATGCCAAGAACTGGATATATGAATTACTCGCAATCTGAAATACTTTTTGAAAGAGCAAAAAAAACTGCACCTGGCGGAGTACATTCACCGGTGCGATCTTTTCGTGGGGTTGGCGGAATACCAAGGTTTATCAAGTCAGCCAAGGGAGCGGAGCTCACAGACGTCGATGGCAATACTTATATTGATTTTTGTATGTCATGGGGACCACTGATTTTTGGCCACCAAGACGAAGAGATTATGTGCTCCGTTCAAGAGGCACTCCACCGTGGCTGGTCCTACGGCACTGCTGAACCATGGTCGCTAGAACTGGCAGAACTCATTACACAAAACATACCGTGGGTCGAAAAAATCAGATTTGTTAGCTCAGGCACTGAGGCTGTAATGTCTGCCATTCGCTTAGCACGAGCAGCAACTGGGAGAAATAAAATCCTCAAATTTGATGGATGCTATCACGGTCATGCTGATTCAATGCTAGTGCGTGCAGGTTCTGGTTTAGCTGAGATGACAACTCCTGATAGCGCTGGAGTCTCTAAAGCTACAGCTAATGAGTCTATTGTAGCGCCATTAAATGACTCGGTAGTACTTGAAAAAATATTCGAAGACATGGGAAAAGAAATCGCTGCCATTATTGTAGAACCAATACCTGCAAACAATGGACTGCTCATACAAACATCAGATTTTCTCCCTCATGTTTGCAAACTAGCTCGCATGCATGGAGCTTTAGTTATTTTTGACGAAGTCATTACTGGCTTTAGAGTTGCTTTTGGAGGCATGGCTGAACGAACAGGACTCACGCCAGACATAGTCACTTATGGAAAAATAATTGGTGGGGGCTTTCCAGTAGGAGCCTACGGTGGTAGCGCAGACTTAATGGATCTCGTGGCACCCTTAGGTCCAGTGTATCAGGCTGGAACACTAAGCGCCAATCCAGTAGCAATGTGTGCTGGGATTGCGACTTTAAAAAAACTAAAACGAGATAATCCTTATATAAAGCTTGAAGCACTAACAATGTTTTTAGCCTCAGAGATTGAAAAGCATACAGGATGGCATGTTCAAAACTTTGCCTCTATTTTTTGGATTGTCTGTGGAAAAATCGAAACTCAAGATGGTATTGTGCGATCTATAACTCAAATACCGTCTACTCAAAAAGAGCGGTATGCCAAGCTTTTTCATAAGTGCCTAGACCACGGTTTTTATTTGGCACCAAGTGGTCATGAAGTTTCATTTTTGTCTACAGTCCATCATGAAACTAATATTCACACTTTTTTGGAAGTCTTAAAATGATAAAAAATCGCAGACTCAAGGCCATGTTCATAGCTCAAATATGTTGGGTGATATTTATATGTGCCTTGGGTTTTTGGTGGGGTAGCTTGATTTTAAAACATTCTGCCAGAATTGTAGAATTAGAAAAACAACTTGGCATAGTTTCAGGATTGAGTGAAAACAATTGGTCTAAAATGCAACGCATGCTTTACTGGGAAGGGGGAACAGTTTTTATTCTTCTTTTAGCCAGTACTGTTTTGCTTTTTTGGTTGTACTGGCGTGACGTTTTGCGATCAAAATCAATACAGGCGTTTTTTGCATCATTGACACATGAACTGCGCACACCACTCACAAGTATTCGCTTACAAGCCGAAGCCCTAGTCGAAGACAAAAAATATAATGAAACAATGTTGGATCGCCTTCTAGAAGACACTTTGCGCCTAGAATCTCAAGTAGAAAGAACACTAGAACTTGCCAGAGTCGAAGGCGGAGGAGCACTTCACCTGCAGCCTGTGAGATTAAGGCCTTTGATCGAACAGACAATTAAAGCCTGTATCGAAACTCATCCAAACCAGGTTACAGTTGACATGAAAGTAGAAGACACCGTAGTCAGTGCGGATACAATAGCCGTACAGATAATACTAAAAAATCTGTTTGAGAATTCATTGCGCCACACGTATAAAGAAAAAATTAAAATTACTATTTCGACCACGCCAGACAGAAATAGAATTTGGCTAAAATATAATGACAATGGAGACGGTATCAAAGAAAAACAAATCAGATACGGAAGGATTTTTCAAAAAGGCCAGAAATCAACAGGTGCAGGAGTTGGGCTTTATTTAATCAGCATTCTAATGCAGCGAATGAACGGAAAGGCTCGCTTTGAAGCAGAGCAACATTTTCCAGGCTTTCCGGTGTCACTTTTATTTAAAAGGACTCCAGATGTCTGAGCAGATAAAAATACTTTTAGTAGAAGACGAAAAAAATGTTGGTTCCACTTTACACGAACGACTCCAAAAAGATGGATTTCATGCGACGTTGGCAACTACGGGGACAGAAGCTAGGCTTGAGATTTCACATAATAACTTTGATCTTGTTATATTGGATGTTGGACTTCCGGATGATTCTGGCTTTGAAATTGCAAAAACACTAAGGCAAAAGAGACCGTCAACCGCCATTATTTTTCTTACAGCCTTTGGATCTCCCGAAGACCGCATTAGAGGATTAGAACTTGGAGCAGAAGATTATGTTACAAAACCGTTTCACCTGAAAGAACTGTTCTTAAGAATTAAAAATGCATTAAGACGTGCAAAACAACTCACACAAAATACTTTGGATTATGAAAACACAAAAATTGGCCGGGCACTTATACACTTTGCTAGATTTGAAATCGAAACCGACAGAAAAATTTTACCTTTAACTCACAAAGAATGCGCTTTGTTAAAATTACTCATTACTAAAAAAGGTAAGGTAGTTAGCAGAGATGAGATTTTAAATGAAGTTTGGGGAGATAACGAATTTCCAACAACACGAACTGTGGATAATTTTATTATGCGTATAAGAAGGATGATCGAAATAGATCCAGAAAAACCACAAATTATTCGAAGTGTGAGAGGAGTGGGTTACCAGATGTATGTCTAATATTTTTCAATTGGCTTTAGAGAGAAGTAATATCAATCGTCCACCTGTTTGGTTTATGCGTCAAGCCGGGCGTTACCACACTCACTATCAACAATTAAGACAGAAATATTCATTCATGGATTTATGTAAAAAACCTGAGCTTGCATGTGAAGTTACACTTGGCCCAGTAGAAGACTTTGGTTTTGATGCAGCTATTTTATTCAGTGATTTACTTTTTCCACTCGAAGTCATGGGTATGGGTTTGCAATACAATCCAAGCCCAAAGTTAGACTGGCACTTGCACACTCTAGATGACTTAAAAAAACTAAAATGCGGTGACAAACTTGTCTCACAACTGGACTTTCAAGCCGAAGCCATTGGCATGATTAGGAATAAACTACGAGCAGACGTTGGACTATTGGGTTTTGTAGGTGGACCACTCACTTTGTTTTATTATGCTATAAATGGAACGCTTCAAAATAAACTCACAGACGGAATATTTGCAGGCTTCGCTGAGAAACTGCTTCCTCTATTAGCCGACAATATGATTGCGCAAGCTAAAGCTGGCGTTGACGCGATTGCAGTTTTTGATACTAGTGCCGGTGAAATCGATCTTAAAACTTACAAAGATCAAGTGTTGCCGGTATTAAAAGTTTTATTAGAGCGCTTTAAACATGCTTGTCCTAATACTCCGGTTATTTATTATGCCAAAGGCATAGGTCATGATTTTTGGGAAGAATTAAAAAGTTTGCCTATAGCGTGTCTTGGGATTGATTGGCGTCATGACATTGCACAAACCTTGTCTTCTTGGCACCAACACTTTGCCATCCAGGGCAATATGGACCCATCATGGTTATTATTAACTCAACAGGGACTGGAAATAAAATTACGTCACGTATTTATGAAAATAAAACAATTGCCTCTAAATATGCGCAAAGGTTGGATTTGTGGATTAGGACACGGAGTATTACCAAATACTCCAGATTATAATATTCGCTTATTTATTAAACTTCAAAAGGAGATTTTTGCCGATGAAATCTGCTCCTGAACTTTTTAAAAAATACAATATACCAGGTCCGAGATATACAAGTTATCCCACCGTGCCTTACTGGGAAAAAGCGCCTACTGAAGCTCAGTGGTTATCGAGTATTCAAAAAAGTCTCACTCAAAGTATGCAAGACGGAATTGGTGCTTCGGTTTATTTTCATATCCCATTTTGTCAAAGCTTATGTACTTACTGTGGTTGCAATACACGCATCACACGCAATCACTCACATGCAAGCACATATGTAGACACGATTATTAAAGAATGGGAGCTATACCGTAAACATATTTCGAGTGAAATTTTATTATCAGAATTACATTTAGGGGGAGGCACTCCAACTTACCTCACACCTAAAGAATTAAATAAGCTAATTACTGGTATTTTATCTAAATCTAGACTGGCTAGCTTTTACGAGTTTTCTATTGAAGCAGACCCACGAGTAACTAGACAAGAACATTTAGAGACACTGGCAAGTTTATATTTTAAAAGAATTAGTCTAGGAATTCAGGATTTTGATCCAAAAGTACAAAACATAGTTCACCGCACTCAAAGCGAAGCACAAGTTCGCTCTGTTACTGATATGGCACGTGAGCTAGGATTTGAAAGCATTAATTATGACCTAATTTATGGTTTACCGCTACAGACATTAAAAAGCATTGAGCAGACTATACAGGCAGTTTGCCGTCTTAGGCCGGATCGAATTGCCTTTTATGGTTATGCTCATGTTCCTTGGATTAAACCCAGTCAAAGGAGATTTACAGAAGCTGATTTACCATCTGCAGACGAAAGACGTGCACTTTATGAACTTGGTAGAACGCTACTAGAAAGTGCGGGATATTATGAAATAGGGATGGATCATTTCGCGCTTAAAACAGATTCACTCTGGAGCGCTAGCGTTAATGGGAAACTGCATAGAAATTTTATGGGTTATATCTCAAGACAAGTATCTCCACTCATAGGGCTTGGCGTGTCTTCGATTGGGGATTGCTGGAGTGTATTTGCTCAAAACGAAAAACAGCTTGAAAAATACACACAATGTATAGAAACAGAAAAATTACCTATTTTTCGTGGTCATATGCTCAACGATGAAGATACAATATTGCGGCAGCATATTTTAAATTTGATGACCAGACTCACAACAGAATGGGATTTATCGGAAAATTACACAGCTTGGCTGGATTCAGTACCACCAAAGTTAACTGAATTTATTGAAGACGCTCTTTTAGAGGTTGAAGTACAACAAAGGCGTGTTCGATGTAAAATTAGAGAAAGCGGCAGACCATTTATGAGAAATATATGTATGGCCTTTGATGCCCGTCTCAATCGCCAAGTCCCTGAAACTCAGTTATTTAGTAAGACGATTTGAAAAATTTTATAACAATTACTGGAGCTATTGGGCCTGCGCTTCCTCAAACGAGAGGTACTTAAGTGCTTCCTCATCATCTCCAATCAAGTAGAAAAGGGGGCTTGGATTTTTAGGACACACACCATATCCGAGAATTAGGCCATCAAGTAACTGACCGGCCATGTCCCACGGAAACGCCAAAAGTTTGGAGTTCAGAAAGCCTTGAAAAGCCTGCAACAGCACAGCTGCAAGATCATCCATGTTAAAGATGCCTAAAGCCTGTCTGATCCATGCAAACTTGTCCGAAAATCCGACAATCAAAAGATCACCGTTCTTTTTAACCCTGATTGCTTCATAGTATGTTTGTTCTGTGGAGAAACCCCAGACTTCGTTATTTTGTTCAGGCTTAAGTGGCAAGTAATGAGGGGCATAATTTTTAATGCGATGAAACTCGCTAAAAGCAGCGTTATCAAGCACTATGTCGCTAAATTTAGTGAACTTATACCAGATATTATCATCCGGTTTGACCATCATGCTGGATCGGCTTAATGAATAAAAAATTCTACAATCATAGTGTTTGTCCGTTACTATGGCATCAGTAAACGTGATGCTTCCATCCGAGTCTCTTATGAACACCGGTGTCTTGGCATTACTGAACTGATCCGAGATTATGGCGATAGCAGGATTCATTATGAATGTCTGTGCAAGTTTTTTAACAGCTTCTCCAGGATCTCCACTAGGATTTTTGCCTCCCATTGCCCATATCGTGTCTGATTGGGTGGCACAAACAATTAATGCTCCACATAAAAACAAAACTACCTTTTTTAATTTAGAATGTTTAGTATTCATAAATCCCTCCATAGTTTATTTCAATTCTTTCTTATATTGAACCAGATAAACTAAAATTTTTGTAGTATTTTATTTGTAATTAAATTAAAAAGATTGAATATTAGTTTTTTTATCGTCAATGTAATATAAGAATTTAAGAATATATTTTTGTAAAATCTGTTGTAAGGTAGTGTTTTATTGATACATTCAGCAAAACACGGAACCCCATGTCATATTGAAAGAATTAAAAATTAAAGGAGGAACTTAAAATATAGGTTCCTCCTGTTATTTGTTTTTGGTTATTTATCTTTTTGTTCGGCCGGCTCAGAATGATAATCATCAGACTGATGTACTCCAAAACCACCACCAAAATTACTTCCACCAAGTCCATTCGGATTTACATCTTTTAGCCGAGTGTTAATAAAATAAGCATAAAAAAGGTGCTCCATAACTTTCGTTGCAAATTAAGAATCACTTTAATAACCGATGTCCCTCAAAAACCGCAATGACTTTGACGACCATTTGGCTAGAATTAATTTCGTAAACAATCCTATAATTTCCTTCAATCAGTTCTCTTAGATTTTTTTCCTGATATTCAGGAATAAGCCGACCAGACTGAGGAAATTTCGCCGCTTGTTTTGCCCTGTTCACCAAATGCTGTACATGCTGCCTGGCGTTTTCTGGAGAACCAACCGCTATAAATGAACCAATCTGAATTAAATCATTTAAGGCTCTTGATGACCAAAGCAGTTTCATTTCATCTTTCCAAATCTTTTATCTAGCTCCTGTTCCAAGGTTTTAGTTTTTATCACTCGCCCAGCTCGTATATCCGTACGTCCTTCTTCCACAGCGAGCATAAAGTTTTCACGCTCTCTCATACGATCAAACTCCTCAGGAGTAACCACCACAGCCGAAGGTTTTCCGTTTTGCGTAATAACAATAGAACGTCCAGTTTCATGCAGAGAATGGAGCACCCGGGAAGCCTGAACTTTAAATTGACTCAAAGGAATAATGTCTTCTGTCACCTGAATATCTTGTTTTCTATAGAGCCTCATATAAACCTCTTTTTAGATCCTATTATAGACCTTTATTAAGATCTTGTAAAGAATATAGAAATATATCCTGCGATTTAGAATAAAAGTTCAAGTCCTTATAGATAATCATATTATTTCTTATGCAACCTTAGTATAGTAGGCTTCAGAATGGCCACAGAACAAATCAAAACAGGCATTTTGCTTCTTAACTTTGGCGGTCCATGGAGTTTAAAAGAAGTTAAACCATTTCTTTATAGAGTTTTCTCAGATCCCAATATTCTTGTAAAAATACCAAGTCCCTTGAGAGAATGCCTGGCATTTTTGATTGCTCAAATCAAAGGCGCATCCTCCATAAAAGCATACAAAACCATTGGAGGTTATTCGCCACAACTGCATTGGACAAAACTCCAAGCTATGAGTTTAGGAAATATTTTAAATAATATATTTTTTAAAATCTCTATTGGCATGCTAGCTTCAAGTCCATCTATTGGCGAAGCTTTGGCTGAGCTAAAAGGATGGGGCACTGAACAATTAATACTTTTGCCGCTCTTTCCACAATATTCCACTACAACTGCCGGTTCTTGTTTCAAAGAGACCTATAAACAACTCAAAAAACTTAAATGGCAACCAGTAATTAAGGAAATCTGTTCCTGGCCAGATCATCCAGATTATATTAGTCTTTTAATACAGACACTTGACGAAGCCATGCAAAAAGCAAAAACAGAGTGGACAAAAGATCACAATATTCCTGTTCACATTATTTTTTCTGCACACTCACTGCCATTAGCTATTGTCAAACGTGGTGACCCTTATCCTCAGGAAATTAATCAAACGTTTTTAAAACTACAAGCCTATTGTTTAAACAGTCTTTCGACTCCATGCTCACTTGCTTTTCAGTCCAGAAATGGACGTCTGCCATGGCTTGAGCCTTATTTAGAAAACGAACTTATTCGTCTTGCAAAACTAGGATCAAAGCGATTAATAATCGTACCCATTAGTTTTGTTAGCGATCATATTGAAACACTTTGGGAATTAGACTTATTGTACTCTAAAATTGCACAAAAAAACGGGATTGAACAATATATTAGAGCCAGAACCTTTAATAACGATATAAAATTTGGAAACTTATTATTCAAAATCTTGCTGAAAAGCTTAGATTTTGCTAGTACTACAAGTAACGAGGTGTGTTAATAATGTCAAGTGTAGTAAAAAAAGATGAAACATACTGGACCGTGCTCAACGCCGCAATTGTCTTAGATTTTGAACGTGGCCATCAGCGATGGACTATCAGTGATTTATCAAGAAAGAGTAAAATTACTAGGTCTCTCATCTATTATTACTTTGGGAAATCTCGATCTAGCATTCTGTTAGAAGCTGTCAAGTTAGTTGGCAATGAGGTATTTGGATTTCATGAACGTGAGATGACACTTTGGCGAGAAGGAAAATTTTCAGATTCGATAGTGGACGCTGCTACAATTATGGCAAAATCTCCTCAACTCGGGGCGTTCTATTTAACACATAGAACACGTGATACAGAAATAGGAAAACTACTCCAGGAGATGGAGCAAAAGTATTTCGAAAAATTGTCATCTTTTTTTCCTGATGCCGCTCTAGATGATTTAATCACTTTATTTGCAATGTTTCTTGGATTTACGTTAACCCCAGAAATCAAGAAGGAATCTCTAGATCGATTTGTAAACAACGCATTGAAGCTGGTAACAAAATCACATGTAAAAACACCATGTGAAGACCTGAAAACACCACACATGAACATAGAGATATAATGCGAATATATAAATGATAGGCAATTTAAATCCAAAATATCGAGAAGCAACAGTCGTAGGAGCGGGCATTGCAGGCCTATTAGCTGCCTATGCGTTAGACAAAAAGAACTATAAAGTTTCTTTAATTGAACAAGGCACACGCGTTGGTGGGCTGATTGCAACCCGGACCACCCCATGGGGAATGGCAGAACAAGCAGCACATTCATTTTTAGCCAGTCAAAGTGTATTAGAACTGTGCAGAGATTTAAAAGTCGAACTCATAGGGCTTAACAAAAACGCTAAGGCTAAATATATTTTTAGAAATGGAAAACTTAGGCGATTTCCTTTAAATTTTTCAGAAACCGTTAAAACCATATGCTATCTCAGTAAAAGCGTTTTGACAGGAAAATTGAAAAATATAAATCCTTCACACAATTTAGAAACATGGGGAAAAATCGCTCTAGGAACGCCTGCAG
>JACQAU010000265.1 GCA_016194835.1 Deltaproteobacteria bacterium | reverse complement strand
CCCTCTGTGCCTTCGAATGTAATGAAAAGCCCCTTATGTTTCATGCCTGTTAGGAGGAGATCTCGCATATTGCTTTAGAAATCAATAAGGATTATTGCCGCCTTGGTTTTGATCTAGTGGTGGCTGCCCCTGATTAGGTTGACTAGGTTGATTAGTCTGATTGGGTTGTTGAGTATTCTGTGTGTTTTCTGGTTGAGCGTTTTGGTCGGGTGGATATTGATTTTCTGGATATTCCTTTTGTTGGTCGCGTGGGTCTTGATATTGGTCATCTTGTCTTTGTTCTTCTGGCGGAGGTGGTGGTTTTATAATAGCTGGTTGTGGGGGACGATATGGTTGCGGAATTGGTTTTATGGGTTGCTGCGGTATTATAACTGGTTTTGGGTGATAGGGTTGCATTTCTTTTATAGGTATTTGAACTGGTGCTGGCGGTTGTACTGGTGACGCAATTGGTTTTAGGGTTTTGTCTATAAGCTTTATAACTCCAAGTGAAAGCAAGATTAGGCAAAAACAAAGTCCTAAGATCATCCATATTTGTGCTGGAAAATAATTATTTAAAAAACCAAGTAGGCCTTTATGAGCGGCTTCTTCTTGAGGTGTAGTAGCTCTCATTTGTATTTTTTTCTCTTTTACGGCTTGCAAGGTATCAAACAGACTAAGGGTGGCATCATAACCAGGTTCGAATTTTGGTTTCAATTCGCGCACCTTGTCAATGTCTACCGGTCTGTGCGGGGCCTTAAATTGTGGATGTGTTATATTTTCAGAGGTGGAGTTTTTTTGTTTTTGTAGCTTTTTTTCTTCTTCTTTTAAGTGTTCGTAAGCTGTGATTAGGTCTTTTGCGATTACCCATTCATTTTTGATGGAAGTAGAAGTTAGTTTATGAAAGGGCTGAATATCACCTGCGTTAAAAAGAGCATGAACTTCTTCAGTAGTATATGGTCCAGTTGAGCGGTTGCCTATTTTGATAAACCACTCCGCTGCTTTTGGGTTAAGTAGCATACTATCTTATTTTATAAGAAGTCTGGAATATGCACAAATAATAAAAAAGCGCCAGCTTTCGTTTGAAAACTGGCGCTATATAATAAAAAGCTTAAAGCTTTATTAGTTTTAAGAATTAAAGCAGCTTAGCTGTGAAGAAGAAGCCAACAGTAGTAGTGTCTAAAGCTACTCTCTTGTTTAGTTTAAAGTCTAAATATGGCTGAAATTGAACGGTTGGCGTAATATCCCAAGTAATGCCTGGATCAAGCGTGATGTCTTGATTGCTAAAAGTGGCACCCCTAACATGTGCAGTTTCTAAGGCATAAGATAAATCCACTGTCAAATTTGGAAGAAGACTATAAGATACATTTGGACTTACGTCTACAATGAGGTCAGGTTTTCCAACTGCGTATCCACTGTAAAAACTTGCTACTACAACTGTTGTTGAACTTATACAAAACTTTGTATCTGGAATATCATAAGAAGCGACTTGTTTAGAAATGACTGATCCCACTAAGTTCTTAGTTCTAGAAGCAGTTGTAACACCTGGGACTAATCTCAAATCAGCATATAAATTGAAATTCCCTATATTTACTAGTTTTGTATGTTTTAATTTTAAATACGGATCTTTCATTGTGAAATCATGTTCTCTAACTGGTAAAAGTTCAAATTTAATAACAGGTTCTAATGCAATATTGGGATACTGATTAAGCTTGAATGCTATTCCAAGCCAGTTGGTTAGTCCTAGTGGAGCATTTTGTGAACCTCGGCCCAAATTTACATCAGGCTGCATGCCAGAAAATGGATTTGTAACGGCTGGACCAAAAAACTGATTTACATATGTAATGCTCATTGTGTCTTTAATACTTGGTGCTTTGGCCTCAGAAGTTGCGGCTGTAGTTGTTTGAGTATCAGAATAGCCTGGAGTCCAAACAATCGCAAAACCGAGTACTAACAAGCCCAGAAATATTTTATTTTTCATATATTTTCTCTCCCTTTATAAGGTTTTGTACCTTCCTTAGATTGTTCAAAATCAAGCGTCCATGCCTAATTCTTTCTCCAAGTTTCCCAACTCCCTTTTCAGCTGCGTATTGTACTACGAAGCTGACCAATACAGTTGTGCGGAGCGTTTGCATGTATAGCAAGATATTTTAAACTATGCAATACCGTAGTAAAAAAATATTTATTAAAAACTGAAACAGTTTCTGTTTACAGTTACTGTTTCTGTAACGTAACTAGTCAGCAATTTAATATGGTACCTAGGTGGAGACGGGAACACCTAATTGTTGATTAGTAGCATTTTTTAAACTACAAAAGTTGGCAGCTTTCCTTGGAACAAGAGCTTTAACGCTTCCGTTGGGCTGAATCCATTTTTTCTGCAAGTTGAAAGGTAACTTCTGAT
>JACQAU010000264.1 GCA_016194835.1 Deltaproteobacteria bacterium | reverse complement strand
GCGCACGCAAATTGGCTAATAAACACAAATACCGTGGCTAAAAACATGATTATTGTTTTTTTACACATAAGAGCTCCCTAGTATTACTTACAATAACTGCATTGATATCATTAAAATCCTTTAAAGTAAATTTATATTAGTGTATGCAGTGTGTTATGAGATCCATAAATTCTGCTAAGAAAACCGCCAAGAAAGTTATTGATATTTGCAAGCAACTACACAATAAAAACTTATTAGCCGCATGCGACGGCAACGTAAGCATCAAAACACATACTCGAAATATTTTAATAACTCCAACTGGGGTTCATAAGGCTTATTTAAAAATTTCTGAATTAGCCATTATGACCGAAAATGGTAAAATATTGAAGGGTTCTCCCTCAAGCGAAAGACTCATGCATTTAGAAGTCTATCGATCTTGTCCCAAAGCCAAAGCGATCATTCATGCACACCCCCCTATTGCAACCGCATGGAGTATAATCAAATCAAAAGAACTGCCATCAGATTGTATTTCTGAAACCATCCTAGCCGTTGGAAAAATCCCAATAGCACCATATGCAAGACCAGGCACCGAACAAATGGGCATTTGCATAAGATCATACTTGCCTATACACCGTGTTATAATCTTGGCCAGACACGGCGCGCTATGCTGGGGAGAAAGCCTAGAAGAAGCCTATATGGGCGTGGAACGACTAGAGCATGCTGCTAAAATTTTGTGGATAGCTAGTACTCTTGGAAACCTAACATCTTTACCAAAAAAAGAAATACAAGCTCTTATGAAAATACGATCAAAAATGGGAGAAAAAATCTTATGACAATTCAGAAAATACTCCCAGGAGGGCGAGCATGAAAGAAATGTTTTCTCTTGGACTAAAACACGTTAATAACCGGTTAGAGGTATTAGACCAAAGACGGCTTCCGCATGATGAAAATTGGATCTGGTGTAAAGAGCCAAAGCAAATGGCAGAACTTATTCAGACATTGGCCGTGCGTGGTGCTCCACTAATTGGAGTTGCAGCAGCTCTGTCGTTAGCAAAATATATAGAAGAAGGAGCAAGTGCAGAAAATTTTTTAGGGTCAGCTCTTGTACTGAGAAACGCCCGCCCCACTGCAGTAAATTTGATGTATGCCATTGATAGATTAATTGAAGTAAGTAAAAAAAATAACTTTAACTCCATAAAAATAATAGAAGAAGCTCAAAATATTTTTAATGAAGACGTCTCACTCTGCGAATTAATTGCAAGTAATGGAGAGCGCCTTATACAAAATGGAGATAATGTTCTTACTCATTGCAATGCCGGAGGATTAGCCACGGCAGGCATAGGAACAGCATTAGGAGTTATTCGTAAAGCTCATGAAAATGGGAAAAAAATCCATGTTTATGTTGATGAAACAAGACCGCTTTTGCAGGGAGCACGATTGACCACATGGGAGCTACGCCGTCTAGGCATTCCGCACACTCTACTTTGCGACAATATGGCGGGAGTACTGATGAAAGAAAAGAAGATACAAAAAATCTTTGTTGGAGCCGATCGCATTGCAAAAAACGGAGACGTGGCAAATAAGATTGGTACTTACTCACTTGCTGTTTTAGCCTTTTATCATCAAATTCCTTTTTATGTAGCAGCCCCCAGTACTACTGTTGACCAT
Source organism: Deltaproteobacteria bacterium (assembly GCA_016194835.1). Classification (GTDB taxonomy): domain Bacteria; phylum Bdellovibrionota; class UBA1018; order UBA1018; family UBA1018; genus JACRAO01. Next base: position 3,218 of record JACQAU010000264.1, on the reverse strand, counting down.
AAAATTCCTAATGGAAATTATATTCCTATTGAGAACAGACAGGCAAAAGAAGTGCAAATGAGCTTTGCACCAGACAATTGCAATATCTTTAGCCATGTATTCAATCCGGCCTTTGATGTTACTCCTCACTACTTAATTACAAATATTATATTAGATACTGGAGTGATTTTACCTGCACAAGTATAGTCCAAAATTTAGTAGTCAAGCGGATTAATTTTCAGTATCCTACGTCCATGCAAGCACTAGTAAAAAAACACAAAGACCGTGGAATTTGGCTGGAAAACGTTCAAGAACCGGTTTGTGGCGATCAGGACGTTCTTATCAAAATATGGCAAACCTCAATATGTGGCTCTGATATCCATATCTATAACTGGGACGAGTGGTCACAGAAAACAATTCCAGTTCCTCTCACAACTGGCCATGAATTCATGGGCGAAGTTTATAAACTGGGCAAGCTAGTAACTGGCCTAAAAACTGGACAAAGAGTTTCTGGCGAAGGCCATCTGGTTTGTGGCGTTTGTAGAAACTGTCGCGCCGGCCAAAGACACCTTTGCATTCACACCCTGGGGCTGGGCATACAAAGACCCGGTTGCTTTGCAGAGTTTCTGTCATTGCCAGCTACAAATGTTTTTCCTTTACCAGATAGCATCAGTGATGACGAAGCAACCATCCTGGATCCACTAGGAAACGCCGTACACACAGCATTAGCGTTTGATCTAATCGGAGAAGATGTCCTTGTCACAGGCGCAGGACCCATTGGAATCATGGCAGCCCTAATTGCAGGATACATTGGCGCAAGAAATGTTGTAATCACCGATGTACAAGAACACAGATTGGCACTGGCTAAAAAATGCGGAATTAAAAATACGATTAATTCTAAAAACATGTCTCTTAAAGAAGTTATGGCAAATTTGAACATGACCGAAGGATTTGACGTGGGACTAGAAATGTCCGGCAACGCTCAAGCCTTAAAAGACATGATTGAGTTCGTCCGCGGAGGAGCAAAAATTGCCCTGCTTGGGATATTTCCTGCAGAATTAACTTTAGAATGGAACCAGATTGTTTTAAAAGGTCTGACATTAAAAGGGATTTATGGCAGACAAATGTTCGAAACCTGGTACAAAATGTGCTCCCTGCTGCAAAGCGGAGTGAATATAAAACCAATTATTACACATCGTTTTTCGTATAAAGACTTTCAAAAAGGCTTTGAGGCTATGGCTTCTGGAAAATCTGGAAAAGTAGTTTTAGACTGGAGAAACTCATGATTACACAAGCAAGACAATATTATATAGAAACATTAGAAAAAATCAGACAAGACGGACTCTATAAAGACGAACGCATAATTTGCTCACCACAAGCATCTAAAATACAAGTCCGGTTTCCGAAAGAATCACCACTGAAAGAAGTAACCAATTTGTGCAGTAATAACTATCTTGGACTTTCTAGTCACCATGAAATATTAAAAGCCGCACACGAAGGACTTAATCAACGCGGCTACGGAATGTCATCTGTTAGGTTTATTTGTGGCACACAAGACATACATTTAGAGTTAGAGAAAAAAATGAGCGCGTTTTTAGGCACTGAAGACAGCTGTTTGTTTTCTTCGTGTTTTGACGCTAATGGTGCTATTTTTGAAGCTTTTTTGGGACCAGAAGATGGTATTTTTTCAGATAAGCTAGTGCATGCGTCACTAATAGATGGTATGCGACTATGCAAGGCACAACGACATATTTTTGAGCATCAAAACTTACACGAACTAGAAGAAAAATTGAAATCAGCTTCTTGTAGAATAAAAATGATTGTCACAGATGGTGTGTTTTCTATGGATGGAGATATGGCCAAATTAGATGAGATTTGTTTATTGGCAGAAAAATATAACACTCTAGTCATGGTAGATGACTCCCATGCCACAGGGTTTATAGGAAAAACAGGACGAGGCACGCATGAGCATTTTGGGGTGATGGGAAAGGTAGATATAATTGCAACCACACTAGGAAAGGCACTAGGAGGGGCTACTGGTGGTTGCGTATCGGGACGCAAAGAAATGATTGAGTTACTAAAACAACGCGGACGTCCGTATTTATTTAGTAATGCTCTAATGCCACCAGTAGTCTATGCTTCTCTTAAGGTTTTAGATTTGCTAACTCACTCAACCGAGAGGAGGGATAAACTAGAAAATTTAACCGCTTTTTGGAGATTAGCATTAAAAGAAGCCGGTTTTGATCTAAAACCAGGCAACACTCCAATTGTGCCAATTATGCTCTATGATGCAAAACTTGCCCAAAGTTTTAGTTACGATCTTTATGAAGAGGGAGTATTTGCGATTGGTTTTTTTTATCCTGTAGTCCCGAGAGGTGAGGCTCGGATACGCACTCAGATATCTGCCGATCTAGAAAAACCACAACTTGAAAGAGTGCTGCAAGCGTTTATTAAAATCGGCAAAAAATATAAAATTTTAAATTGAAAAAAATGCAGCTATCAAAACACTAGGCTACATTACTTTTTGTACTTGCCTGTATGGCTTTATCAGATATCTTTTTGTAATCACCCTTGGATAACCACTTTTCTAAAAAACAATATAAAACAATAAACAAACAACGGGATCCCATCTCTTTGATTTGAAGTTTAGAAATCCCGGTTTTCCTATTTGCCCAGTCATTAGGTAAAACTATATAATGGTACCCGCGGATAATCGCTTTAAGAGGAAGTTCAACTGTTAAATTAAAATGCCTACTCAAAAATGGCTTAAGTCCTTCGATGGTATGCCTGCGATACATTTTGAATGCATTTGTTGTGTCATTATATTTTAAACGAAACAAAATCTGAATAAACAAATTAGCCAGTCGATTTATAATAAATTTCCAAAACGGATAATCTACAACTTTGGATTCTTTTGCAAAACGTGTACCAAACACGCAATCGGCATTGTTTTCGACCATCGCCCTATAGTATCTAACAAGATCCGTTGGTGAATCCGATGCATCTGCCATGTAAACCACAACCATGTCGCCACAAAAATACTCAAAACCTTTGCGAACAGCCGATCCAAAACCATTTGGTGAGGGATTAAAAATAATTTTTAATGTTTTAATTTCTTTTGTCAGTTCATTTAATTTTTCCTCAGTCAGATCAGAAGAATTATCATTGACCACTAAAATTTCATGTCTTATTTTTGCAAATAGAAGTGCACGATAAAGCTGTCTTACTGTTTCTGAGAT
>JACQAU010000263.1 GCA_016194835.1 Deltaproteobacteria bacterium | reverse complement strand
CTCTAGAGTAGTTAGACATATAAAAATTTGGAAATTAACTGAGCAAAATTTGCCAAAAGAAAAAATAAAATGACAATTCAGATAATACCCCCAGGAGGGCGAGCATGACAATTTCAGGATTTACTATTATTAGAAATGGCATATTATTTGAATACCCATTTTTAGAATCAATGCGATCTCTATTGCCATTGGTGGACGAGTTGATCGTCAATGTAGGGATAAGTGAAGATAATACTTTTCAAAAATTGCAAGACTTTTCAAACTCAGAAGGCAATGGAAAGATAAAATGTTTTTTAAGAGATTGGGAACTTTCAAAACCAGAAAATAAAATCAACGGTCTTGCTCTTTCTGAACAAACCAACTTTGCACTAAATCAGTGTAAAGGCGATTGGTGTTTCTATCTTCAGGCTGACGAGGTATTGCACGAAAAAGATTATCATTATTTTTATAACATACTTAAACAAGTAGATAAATATACAGACATTGATTGTGTTTTACTTAATTATTATCATTTTTACGGATCTTACGATACACTGCAAACTTCACGTTCGAGCTACCGCAGAGAAATTAGAATATTTAAAAATAATAATGAAGTTAAAAGCATAGGAGATGCACAAAGCTTCAGAAAAAACGGTCATAAAAAATTAAACGCCGTGATGTCTCCAATGTATATTTATCACTATGGTTGGGTAAGAACTCCTGAAATCATGCGAGAAAAAACTTTTTATTTTGATCAGCTCTACAATGGCAAAGAAATAACTTCAGAAAACAAACAGCCTTGGTCAGGCGATAATTATCGTTATAAACGGATCTTGGGGCTAAAAAAATTTCATGGTACACATCCTGTGGTTATGCAGAAAATAATTTCTCAAAAAAACCATACATGGGATTTCAAAAAACTCCCACTAACCTGGCAGTTGAGTGACCTTAAGAAAATATTTCTAGATAGCATCGAAAGATATACAGGGATTAGATTTTTTGAATATCGAAATTATAAGATTATATCAAAGGATTTCCAACATGGGCATATCCATAATAGCCACAACCTATAATCAACCTTTGCAGCTTTCGCTTTATTTAAAAACATTAGCTTCTCAAACTATTAATGATTTTGAAATAATAATTGCAAATGACGGAAGCACTGATGAAACAAATACAGTGATTGAGAAAGCAAAAAAAGAGTACTTTGGTGATAGACTTATTCATGTTTGGCAGGAGGATTTGAGCTATCGAAAAGCCAAAATCTTAAATCAGGCTATTTTAGCATCTAAAGGCAAGACACTTATTTTTACAGATACGGATGTGCTTTTACACCCGTATTTTATTGAGGATCATCTCAAGTTTTCCGAGCAAAATACACTTTTCCTAGGAAGACGGGTTAATCTAAATCACACAGTTACAGATTGGATTTATCAACACACTGGGCGTTTGTTTTCTCAGTACTTTTATTTTAAGGTCTTATTATCAGGAATGGATCGAGATCCCACTCACAATGTATTTCGGAGTTTTAGGATTACCTCTAGTTTTTTTGTGAAAATTTTTAAATTAGACACAGTTCCTGATTTGCTAGGATCAAATTTTTCTATTGGCCGTGATTTGTTATATAAAATTAATGGATTTGATGAGTCACTGGAGCATTATTGGGGAGAAGATGGTGATCTTTTTATTAGAGCACGTAATAGTGGATCAAAAATCATGGGCCATAAATCTTATGCTATCCAGTTTCATTTATGGCACAAAAGAAAAACGTATAATCCAGATTTAGAACAACGATATAGAGAAAAACTATCTGATTTTAACTATAAATTCTGTAAAAACGGATTAAGTAAAAGTTAACTCTTCCTGCCAATTCCGTAATAAGTAAAGCCCTTGTCTCGTAGTTCTTTAGGATTATATAGATTTCGTCCATCAAATATTACCGGGGTTTTTAGAGTAGTTTTAATACGATTGAAATCAGGATGTTTAAATTCGTTCCACTCTGTTACAACTATCAGAGCATCTGCACCCTCAAGAGTTTCATAATTTGTGTTGCAATATGTAATCTTATTTCCAATTATGTTTTGTGTATTTGCTATAGCCACGGGATCGAAAGCGCGTATTTTCGCTTTCTCCTCCAAAAGTGCATTGATAATGCTCAGGGATGGAGCTTCGCGCATGTCATCTGTATTTGGTTTAAAAGCCAAACCCCAAAGAGCAAATGTCTTGCCCTCAAGTCTAGATCCACCAGATCCAATGGATCCAAAATGATTTTTAATATGCTTTACTAAATGCTTTTTCTGTTTGGCATTTACTGATTCGGCGGCCGCAACAATTTCTAAATTAATATCATTTCTTTTGGCAGTTGTGAGCATAGCTTGAATATCTTTTGGAAAACAAGAGCCTCCGTATCCCGCTCCTGCATACAGAAAATGTCTCCCAATACGAACATCAGTACTCATACCTCTTCTGATCTCTTCAATATCTCCACCCGTCTTTTCACAGAGAAGCGCAAGTTCGTTCATGAAGCTAATGCGTGTTGCTAAAAATGAGTTACAAGCATACTTCGTAATTTCTGCCGAAATGGGATCCATCCATAAAATAGGATTGCCTTGTCTTACAAAAGGAGCATAAAGCTCCACCATTTTTTCAAAAATCTCCTTTTTATGGGTTCCAATAATGACACGGTCAGGTTTTAAAAAATCTTCAACCGCGGATCCTTCTTTCAAAAATTCAGGGTTACTAATGACATCAAAATAATGCTTCGTATGTGCACTAATCCACTCAGCTACCACCTGATGCGACCCTATGGGAACTGTAGATTTATTGACAATGAGTTTATAGCCATTCATAGCATTACCAATTTCTTCTGATGCTGCTTTTAAATAGCTAAGATCTGGCTCACCTGAGGCAAGGGGTGGGGTCCCTACGGCTAAGAAAATAATTTCACATTCTTTGACTGCTTCTG
>JACQAU010000268.1 GCA_016194835.1 Deltaproteobacteria bacterium | reverse complement strand
TTATTCAGCAAACTGCAGATCAGTTTTTTGGTGGACACTTATTAAATATTTTTGCATTGATTCCAATACATTTTGTGTTTCATTACAAATTTTGGCAGCTTTTTACTTATTGTTTCTTACATGCAGATGTTATGCACCTTGTTTTAAATCTTATGATGCTTGTTTTTATAGGCAGTGACCTTGAAGCGCTTTGGGGTGCGCCCAGGTTTCTAAAGTTTTATTTTTTTTGCTCCTCATGTGCTGGCATTATTTATTTGTTCTTGCAACTCATAATTTGGCAAGAAACTGGTCTTTTCACACCCATGGTCGGTGCTTCTGGAGCCATCTATGGGCTATTAGTAGCTTATGGGATCATTTATGGTGAAAGAGTTTTCCTGTTTATGCTACTTTTTCCCATGAAAGCCAAACATTTTGTTTGGATACTTGTGGCAGTTGAATTTCTAACCACTTTATATTCTGGCAGAGGAGGGTTGGCTAGCGCTGCGCATTTGGCAGGGATGGCTGCCGGCTTTGTGTATCTTTGGATAAGTGCGCGATATAAGATTTATTTGAGACAAAAAGCCATGGCTCCCATTAAAGACTCAAAGCTTAGACTAGTAGTTGACAATGACAAAAAACGAAAACCATCCTTTTGGTCATCATCTGGTAATGATAGTGATCCTAAGACATGGCATTGATAGTATGCTTATCTGAAATCTGTTTCTGGACTGTGATTCCGCTCTTCTGTCTGATTAAGTAATCCCCATAATACTCGCATAAGTATGAATAATCTATGACACTGGAGCGAGTCACGCTGTAGGACACGAACCATCGGTCGTAGCTCGACTGCCCACTCTAAGTAGAAGAACATAACAGAAAACTATTTTTCTAAAATTACTATAGCTATGCTTTCAGTACGGGTATGAGAAAGAGAGACATGAGTTTCAGAAATTTTCATTTGTTTTAAATTTTTTAAAAATTTTTTAGAAAACACTAAAAATGGCTGCCCTGATTTATTTTTATCAACTCCAATTTCCTTTAAGGCAAGTGCTTTTCCAAATCCAGTACCCAATGCTTTTGCACAAGCTTCTTTTACTGCAAACCTAGAGGCCCAATAAGAAAGCCACTGTGGAGAACTTTCTGCAGGAGCATGTTTTATATCAACCATATGTGCAATACGTGCAATAAAACGCTTTTCATGTTTTAAAAACACTGATTTTACTTGAAAATGTGAAACAAGATCTATACCAATGCCTAAAATCATTAAACACACTGTACTCTATCAACCTATTTCTTGCCACTATTCATAAACGCTTCGCCTGCTAAACAAAGTGACTGAAACGCAGCAAAGCTCCAATATTTAGCAAATCCTCAACTTGCTGATAAACTGCGATCCATTCCTTTACTTGATTGGCCTATTCATAATGTTCTTTTTTTAGTTTTTTCACCCTCACGATATCTGTGTACATGGATACAAATTCAGACTTAAAATAAATCCTCATAATTACAAAGACTTAATCGTTTTTAGAGAGTCAAAATTAGGAGGAAGATCCGTCACATAAACATGATTAATAGATAGTTGATTAATTTTGAACTAATTAGTATGAACATATAATATGACAATTCAAACAATACAAAATCCCCGAGCGGGAAGCGAGGGCTCCTTGAGTTGCAAGCGCAGCCCAGGAAGGCGAGCATGACACTATTACATAAATCTATAAAAGAAAAAAAGTATGACATTCGTATTCTAGAAAAAAACTTAGAACGAGGCGCTGTGGCATTAGAAGATATAGAAAAAGAATTAAAGCATCTCCCAGATGACGCCGCAAATGCTGAATGGGTAAGTCCTGAAAAAATTGGTGACATGATAGATGACAAAATAGAAGGCGAATCCCAAAAAGCAGTTGGCGAAAATGGTCAAGCACCATTAGAGCATTAAGAACATTAATATTTCTCTGGAATCTCCTCTATGGAAACAAAAACCGAAACTTTGACTATTTTAGGCACGGGACCTGCCGGCCTAACAGCCGCCATTTATTCTGCAAGAGCAAATCTCAATCCTCTCATTATTGAAGGAGCACAGCCCGGGGGACAGCTGACTATCACAAGCGAAGTTGAAAACTATCCTGGTTTTGTATCACCAATTTTGGGCCCTGATCTTATGACAGCTTTTAGAAAGCAAGCAGAGCGGTTTGGAAGCCGTTTCTTACAAGGACAAATTATCAAAGCAAACCTCAGACAATCCCCTATTATTTTAGAAAGCTCTGAAAATATAAAAATACAAACCAAAGCACTCATTATTGCAACCGGAGCTTCTGCCAAGTGGATTGGTTTACCTTCAGAAAAGAGATTGCTAGGCAAAGGGGTTTCTTCATGCGCCACTTGTGACGGCTTTTTTTTTCGTAACCAAGACATTGCAGTAGTAGGTGGTGGTGATACTGCCCTAGAAGAAGCTACATTTCTCACCCGTTTTGCAAAAACTGTGACTGTTATTCATCGCAGAGAGCATTTGCGGGCAAGTCAAATCATGCAGGATAAATCTTTTAAAAATCCTAAAATTAAATTTATTTGGGACAGTGCAGTCGAAGAAATTTTGGGAGAGAAAGAAGTCACCAGCATTAGACTAAAAAACTTAAAAACAAATCAAATACAAGAACTAAAAATCCATGGCTTGTTTGTTGCTATTGGACACGAACCAAACACTCATATTTTTAGAGATCAATTGCTATGCGATCCTGCTGGATATATTATCACGGAACCAGGGAGCACACGGACCAACATGCCTGGTGTTTTTGCATCTGGAGATGTAGCAGATCACGTGTATCGTCAAGCCATTACGGCTGCTGGTACAGGATGTATGGCAGCACTAGATGCAGAAAAATATTTAGGGGAGCATAGCTGAAATGAGTACTGAAAATTGGTCTGAACAAGTGCGTGTACGCTTTGAAAAGCTTGCAAAAATTCGTATTCAAAATGAAAATCCATATAAAAATGGTTACAAGTCTTCTGATTTAGCTTTTGATTTGCACAGTAAATACAACGAAAAAACACGCGAAATATTAACAGAGTTATCTATCGCTTGCTCGGTTGCTGGACGCATTATGGCAATTAGACTGTTTGGAAAAGCAGCTTTTGTCACTATAAAAGATCGCAGTGGGAACATACAGCTATTTGTACAAAAAGACAAACTAGGTGATGGCGCATATGCTAGGTTTAAAGAGCTTGATGTAGGAGATGTGATTTTTTCTAAAGGAACCTTATTTAAGACAAAAACAGATGAACTTTCTATTCATGCAGAAACATTGGTACTGCTCACAAAATCGCTACAACCACTTCCTGAAAAATACCATGGTATTGCAGATGTTGAACTCAAGTATCGCAAACGCTACTTAGATCTCATTATGAGCGATCAAACAAAAGCTGTTTTTTATACACGCTTTAAGATTATCGAGGTGATTAGGAAATTTTTTCAAGCCATGGATTTTGTAGAAGTCGAAACTCCAATGATGCATCCAATAGCTGGAGGTGCGCTGGCCAGACCATTTGAAACTCATCACAATACGTTAGATATGCAACTTTATTTAAGAGTGGCACCTGAGCTTTATTTAAAAAGACTTGTGGTAGGTGGTTTTGAACGCGTTTTTGAGATTAATCGAAATTTTAGGAATGAAGGCATTTCGATCAAACACAACCCAGAATTTACAATGCTTGAGTTTTATCAAGCTTATGCCACCTATGAAGATTTAATACTACTTACGCAAGAACTTTTTCAAAACATAGCAGACCAGGTTTTAGGTACACGCACCCTAACATATCAACAAGCAGAAATTAATCTGGATGGAGCCTGGAAAAAGCTACCATTTGAAGAAGCTGTTTTAACTTATAGTGATTTTAAAGAAAAACAAAATATAAGAAATCACGCTAAGCTTTTAGAATATGGACAATCCAAGGGTTATGCGATGGATACTAACTCCTCTGTGGGTGAGCTTCAGGAAGTTATTTTTGATGAAGAAGTTGAAAAGCATTTAATACAGCCTACTTTTATTACTCTATACCCACTTGATATTTCTCCGCTATCACGAAAAAATGAACAAGATCCATTTTTGGTAGATCGTTTTGAACTGTATATTTATGGGCGGGAAATGGCCAATGCGTTTTCAGAATTAAATGACCCTGTAGATCAGAAAGAACGATTTTTAGCGCAAGTTAAAGCAAAAGAACAGGGCAATGCAGAAGCCTGTGAAATGGACGAAGATTATGTGACAGCATTGGAGTACGGAATGCCTCCGACTGCAGGCGAGGGTATTGGCATTGACCGGCTTGTTATGCTTTTTACAAATGCAGCAAGTATTCGAGATGTGATTTTGTTTCCACTCATGAGGAAACATGAGTAAGTTTTCTACTCTGTTTTTTTTATCAAAACGTTTTTTATTAAGCCATGGCTCTGAAAAATTTATTTCCTTTATCTCATGTGTATCAGTTTTAGGAGTGGTTTTAGGCGTTTTCGCTCTTATTGTGGTTACCAGTGTGATTAATGGTTTTGAAGCGGAGTTTTCAAAAATAGTTCATGGCTTAAGTGGTCATGTAATTTTATACACACGTGGAGATCCAATTCAAGAACCTGATAAAATTCTTACGAAAGTTCAAAAACTAGTTCCAGAACTAGAGTCAATAACGGGTTCTTTTATTACAGAATTGATGATCTCAGGCAATCGTGCTGTATCTGGCGCTGTTATCGAAGGCATTGATACTAGAAGTTTTGGAAATGTAACGACAGTGCCTAAACGTATAGTGAGCGGCCGTATGCC
>JACQAU010000267.1 GCA_016194835.1 Deltaproteobacteria bacterium | reverse complement strand
CTACTGGAAACATGGCTTGGGCCAATGACAATAAAACCTTGTTTTATACAAAACAAAATCCGGATACTCTGCGCCATGAAAAAATCCTACAACATATCTTAGGTAAACAAGAAGACTCGCTTATTTACAATGAGAAAGATGAAGCTTTTAATTGTTTTATTAGACTTTCTAAAACAAAAAAATACTTATGGATTCATTCTGAAAGCACACTATCTTCTGAACTTTATTTTTTAGATGCAAATAAACCACAAGATAAATTTAACATTTTTCATCACAGAGAAAAAAAACATGAGTATACCGTGTTAGATGCTACAGATGATTCTGGAGATAGTTTTTATATTCGCACAAATGACAAGGCAAAAAATTTTAAATTAATGAAAACATCACTTAACAAAACCCATAAAAAATACTGGAAAGAAGTTATCCCACATAGAAAAGAAACTTTTTTAGAGGATTTTGATGTTTTTAGGGATTTTTTAGTCTTACAAGAAAAGAAACAAGGCCTAACACAGCTAAATATAATAAACAAAAAAAACTCAAAAAGTCATTTGATAAAATTTAATGACCCCACATATAGTGTTACACTTCAGGACAACACCGAATATGACACGCCTTATGTTCGTTATGTTTATGAATCAATGACCACGCCTGACACCATTTATGATTATAATCATAAGACTAAAGACGCCATTGTAAAAAAAGAAAAAAAAGTTTTAGGTGGTTTTAAAAAAGAAAATTACGAATCACAAAGACTATGGGCAAGCTCTCATGATGGAACCAAAATACCGCTCTCTATAGTGTATAAAAAAGGGATAAAAAATAATGGCAATAATCCCTTATTGATTTATGGCTACGGATCTTATGGCATGAGCACTGATCCTTCATTTAGCACTGATATATTAAGTTTATTGGATCGTGGATTCATTTTTGCCATAGCTCATATTAGAGGCGGCTCTGAGATGGGACGCCAATGGTACGAAGATGGAAAGCTTTTAAAAAAGAAAAATACTTTCTTAGACTTTATTACGTGCAGTGAGTTTTTAATTCAAAAACGCTTTACTTCGCCTCAGCATCTCTATGCAATGGGAGGCAGTGCTGGTGGACTTCTCATGGGCGCTATTCTCAATTTACGGCCAGAAATTTACAATGGCGTAATTGCCGATGTCCCTTTTGTAGATGTCCTGACAACCATGCTTGACGCGACCATTCCACTCACAACCGAAGAATACGACGAGTGGGGAAATCCTAATATTAAAAAATACTATGACTATATAAAATCTTATTCTCCTTATGATAATGTTGTAGAATTAAAATCTTATCCAAATATTTTAGTTATTTCCGGGCTTCATGACTCACAAGTGCAATACTTTGAACCTACAAAATGGGTTGCGAAACTAAGAGCAACCAAGAAAGATCAAAATATGCTATTACTTAGAACCATTATGGATGCGGGGCACAGCGGAAAACTGGGGAGATTTACAAGACTTAAGGAAAAAGCAGAAAAATTTGCTTTTATATTGTTATTAGAAGGGTTGTTTAATTAACAACAACTTCTTTTTCTTTATTATAATTTTCTCTCAATATGTCACCAAGGACCCTGAGGCTATCTACCGCAGTAAAAATGCCAATTACTTTGGAAGTCATTTCTTGCACAATTACACAGCCATATTTGTGATTTGACATTGTAGTAACGACTTCATCAAAAGAAACATCCGGAGAAACGGTGTAGGGATCAGGGGTCATGACTTCTTCGACAGTCAAATTAACAGCATCTTGAAAAGCCGAAGCAAGCTTGAGATCCCGATCTGTTAATAAACCAATCAGTTTGCCTCCCTCTTGCACAGGTAAATGCCTAATTTTATATTCGCGCATCATATTGAGAGCTGTTTTTAGTGCAATATCCTTTCCAATACTGTGGGGCTGTGCAGTCATAAAATCTCTAATTTTGGGCATGTGTTTCATGGGCATAATCTTTTTCCTCCTTTTGAGGTCTACTCATGTTAAGATAGTTCACATCTTGTAATCAAGAGAAAAACACAGGAGGTAAATTAATGACACATCCTCAATTTTTAAAAAAACTCATTTGGGCAGTAGACGCTTTTGAAGAAACAAACGAGATTCAGCTACACACAATAGAAACTCTCAAACTGTTTGCAAACATGATCCAAACACAAGTACAGCCTGTTTATGTTTTGAATCCGGATCAGCTTGATATACCTATGGAGCTCAGTCAGCCTTTTTTAGATAGATATGAAATTTCTGCAAAAAAATCTTTAGAGCACATTTTGCGTAAAGCCGATATCAATGGCCTGTTGCCTCCTAAAATTTTAATCCATCAAAAAACGTCACTCCGTGGCGCAACACAAGCGCTTTTATCTTATGCTATGTCTGTTTCAGCAAGTGCTATAGTAGTTGGGTCACACGGTCGGAGTGGTTTGGAAAGGTTTTTTTTAGGCAGTTTTTCTGAATCTTTGACACTTCAGTCTAAACTACCTGTGCTTATTGTTGGCACGAAAACTAAAACTCAAAATGAGATTAAAGAGATCTTATTTCCAACTGATTTTGCAGAAAATTCGTTTGAAGTTTTTTTAAAAGTCGTAAAACTAGCAACTGAATTAAATGCCAAAATTTTCTTACTACATATAATTCCGAATCCGATTGAACCAGTAGTACAATCTGGCATTTATTTACTCGGTGGTGGGTGGGTTCCTGTAGCAGCCTATAAAGAAAAAGAAGAAGAAAAACAAAGAAAAATAGCCGAACAATGGATGAGCTGGGCCATAGAGCATCAGGCATCTGTTGAACTTATTATGGATTTAGATAGCAAAAAAGTTTCAGACACTATTCTAGAATACGCAAAAAAAATGAGTGGTGTAATAATAGCAATGGCAGCACAGAGTGGACAAGTTGCTTCAACACTCTTGGGTAGCATTTCGAGACAAGTAACAAGAAATGCTCCGTGCCCAATTCTTTTAATGAGAATAGACGACTAACTGGCACAATTCCTGCATATCTAATTAATATTGTTATAATTTACATGCAAGCAACAATAATCCAAGACAAAGTGTCATGAGCTGTGATATTTTGTCCCAAAACATACTTAAGAGGTTGGTTATTTATGGAAAACGAGATCAAAGGCAAAATATATATTGTAGATGACGACACAGAAATGCAGTCAATGCTAAGAGATTTTTTAACCACACAAGGCTATCAAACCTCAATTTACTCTTCAGCAATCGAAGCACTAAAAAATCTAAGTTCCAAGCCAAACGATGTAGACATCATCATTTCAGATATCAAAATGCCACAAATGGATGGGCTAGAATTTACGAGTGAATTAAAAAAAATACTCCCTGAAATTCCTATTATTTTAATTACAGCCTTTGGAAGCATTGAGACAGCAATAGAAGCAATGAGAAAAGGAGCTTACCACTACATTGTAAAACCTTTTAAACTTGCAGAAATGAGCGTCAATTTGGAGCGAGCCTTTGAATATCGTAGACTTCAAAGAGAAAACACTGTCTTAAAACAAGAAATCAAACGCTCTTTTACGCTTGGCGGACTTTTAGGCAAAAGCCAAACAATGCAATCTGTTTTTGATCTTATCAATAGAGTTTCTAATGCAACAGCCAATGTCCTGATTACTGGAGAGAGCGGAACAGGAAAAGAAATGGTTGCACGTGCCATTCACCAAAACGGCCCACGTGCTGCAAAACCTTTTATTGCAATTAATTGCACAGCGATCCCAGAAACACTTTTGGAATCTGAACTTTTTGGACATGCCAAAGGTTCTTTTACAGGAGCTATACAAAGGAAAAAAGGACTATTCGAAGAAGCCGAAGGTGGCACACTATTCTTAGACGAAATTGGGGATATGGATCCTTATTTGCAGACAAAACTTTTACGAGTTATTCAAGAAAAAAAATTAAGACCCGTTGGAGATAATATTTCCAAAGATATTGACGTCCGATTAATCTCTGCAACACACAAAGATTTAAAAACAGCCATAAGAGAAGGAAGGTTTAGAGAAGATTTGTTTTATCGCCTAAGTGTAATCCCAATAGTGATCCCACCGCTAAGGCACCGCAAAGAAGATATTCCACTTTTAGCAGAGTTTTTTTTCAAAAAATATGCCGCTACAAATGGAGCTAAGGCAATTGGTTTTTCAAAAAAAGCTATAAATAAGCTTATTAATTTAAAATGGGAAGGCAATGTTCGAGAACTCGAAAACATGATCGAAAGAGCAATTGTCCTGTGCAAAGGCCCGCAGATAGATGATACAGATATTCCATCTCCAGAAACTCTATCATCCGAAGAGTTTTTTGTAAAATCAACTGG
>JACQAU010000284.1 GCA_016194835.1 Deltaproteobacteria bacterium | reverse complement strand
CTGCATTATCCGCTCATTCACAATCTAATTTATTTGTGTACTTGGAGGGAAGGAGATTTGCTTTTAATCTTTCGACTTCTTTACAAGAAGGGGACGACATCATTTTAGCCAGAGACAGCACCGAAAACCAAATCAAGGTAAAAATAAAATGAGTCAAAACGTACAAAGTGTTAATGGTTTAAAAGATATTCAGGTAAAAATGACTTCCGACAACGGGAGCAAGTTCCAGTGGGGTAAGGGGCTTTTTTACTCTCAGGATGGAATTAAAAAAACATTATCTACAAAAACATTGACTGTATGTGGACTCACGACTTTCGTAGTTATTTCTACCATCATCATTTTTCAAGGAACTCCTGAAAATCAAAACCCAGATCAATTAAAATCAAATATACTGCCACCTGAACAATCGATCCAAAGTGCTGCTGTGAGTATTCCACCAAATTTAAATAGTGAAACTAAAGCAGACAATGAAAATAAAAGAGAAAAAAATGTAAATAAACGACAAGTTTTTAAAGGTCCGCAGTTGCTTACCCGTCCAAGGACTGTAAAAATTCCGCCTGGGTCAATGCTCCAAGCGATTTTATTAAGTGGTGGCTCAAATGGTCCCGTTAAAGCTCAGGCCCAAGAATCACTTATTGTTGACGGGGAAACCTTGATTGAAGAAGGCACTGTTTTTTTGGGCAATGGAGAATCTACTGCAGAGCGGCTTCAGATTTACTTTGACCAGATAATTTTCAAGGATGGTTCTTTTGAAACCATCCGGGCCCAGGCATGTGATCCGAATGACAAAATTGCAGGCATAAAAGGGTCCAGGGTCGGTGGGCAGGTTGTAAAGCTTGCCACAGGTATTGGTCTTTCGTTTGTGGGAGGTATGTCTGAAGGGCTTCAAAGCTCAACTTCTCAGGGTGGAGTAGCCATTAAAAAACCAACGCTTAGAAACGCACTCCTAAATGGTGTTGAAACCGCAAGCCTTGAGCAATCTCACGAAATCATGTCAGAAATAAGAAATAAACCAATAACAATTGAGGTTTCACAGGGAACCTTGGTTTTTATTCTCTTTAAGGGTAATTAAATTATGCAAAATAAAAGGCATTTCTCAGATCTGTCTCAAGTAGACTGGCCAAATGTTTATGGTGATAAGCTTTTGAGGTTTTTTAGCTTACTTACTGAGCCGTGTATCGAAGTATTTTACGGGATAAAAGCAGGCACCATCCCTTGGAGCAAATGTTTTTCGATTGGGTCTATATTTGGAATTTTGATACTTTTTCACATTGATTTTCTTTTTTTAAAAAAGCTTCATTTACAAGCGATATACCCCATAAAACCATATTTCTACTGGTCTTACTGTACACTTATAGGGCTTAGTACTTTTTGGATGTGGGGACTTTTTAGGACTTATCAAAGAAGAAAGCTAATTGAAAGACTCACAGACATTATGCTTTCTGCTGGGCTAAAAAGCGCTACTGGCAAGCTGCCTGGGTTTGTCTTTGATCGACCAATTGATGATTTTACTAGAAAATTGAGGCTCACGCGTTCAAATTTACCTAAAGAAAAATTCGAAAGCGCCAAATCTACCCTTGAAAGCAGTTTGCAGGTTTTTATTGACGAGACCCGAGAAAATAGAACCTCTGGAACAATAGATATTATTTATTCTCACTTTGAAATGCCACAAATTACTTACATTGATAACATCAAGGCAATCTCTCCTCTTTGTTTTGTAGTCGGCAATACTCGCGCTAAGCAGATCAAAGTCCAATTTAGAAACGTGCCTCATCTTATGGTTGCCGGACAAACAGGAGGTGGCAAATCTACCTTTCTAAGGGGCTTTGTTACCACGCTTTATTTAAACAATAATGATATGGAATTTACGCTAATTGACTTGAAAGGTGGCCTTGAGTTTCAGCTTTTTGAAGGGTTAGAAAGGATCATAGTAATCCCAAATGTCGACAAATCGATTCCAGCTCTGCATGAGCTTCAAATGGCAATAGAAAATAGAATGGCAGTTCTTAAAGAAAATAACTGTAAAGACCTAGACAGTTATTCTGTGATTCCAGCAGAGAAAAGAAAAATAGCACCAGGCGTGTCGATTCAAGGTTTTTTAAAAAGGCACCTCTTAGTGATAGATGAAGCAGCTGAGATGTTT
>JACQAU010000257.1 GCA_016194835.1 Deltaproteobacteria bacterium | reverse complement strand
GATTTTAGATCAATTTAAAATGGATTGTAGTTTCTATCCAACAACGGACCAAGGCTTAGAGTCTTTAGTGAGCAAACCAGTGTCTGGAAGAGAATGTAAAAAATATGATTTAGATGGTTATGTGAAAGATAAAAAGATCCCCAAAGACGCATGGGGTAATGACTTCAGATATATATCAGATGGAAATAAGTATACACTTGTTTCGCTTGGGAGTGATGGTCAAGAAGGAGGAGATGGAGTCAATAAAGATATATCAACTGATGATCCAGAGTTTTAACTTCAGATAACAGTTTTCAGATGTCAGTTACTGTTACTGTAACCATAACTGTTACAGATAACTGATAACAGGTATTTATATGATAACCACGGATAGGTTTAAAAACAGGTGCAAAGATAAGTTTAATGGATTTACACTGATCGAGCTATTGGTTGTTATTTTTTTGATTGCACTTATTAGCCTGATAAGTCTTCCAACAATATCTAGCTATTTTAAGATTTCTCTATCCTCTGTAGCAAGAGAATTGGCCTCTGCGGTCAGGGAAACTTATACTTCTACAGCTCTCACAGGCAAAGTACATCGTTTAGTGTATGATCTGAATGAACAAACTTACTGGGCTGAAATAGGCCCTAATATTGTTCTTTTAGATACACAAGATACTAAAGAAAAACTTGACAGAAAAAAAAGACTCTCTAGTGCTTCAGAAACTAAAGAAGCACCGTCACTTTTTAGCTTAGATAAAAGCATTACTAGAAAAAAAAGATCCCTGCCTACGGGAGTATTTTTTGAAGATATCTTAACTGAACAAAGTAAAGAATCTATTAAAGAAGGTTTAGTATATACTCATTTTTTCCCGCATGGGATCACAGAGCAAACCATTTTACACATTAAAGATTCAGCAAATCACAAAATTTCTTTGGTTTTAAAGCCCATAATTGGGCACACAGAAATGTATGAAAAATTTGTAACTCGAGAAGAAGTAAATGGGCAATTGTAAAGGGTTTACCCTATTAGAAACACTCATTGCTATGTCAATTATGCTAGTGGCATTTGCCGCTATTTTGATGGTTGAGTCTTCGAGCCTAAATACTTCATTGAAAACAAAACAGCTCAATATTGTCAGTATGTTAGCCAAACGCGCTATGATCGAAGCAGAACAAACTTTTGAAGGAAAATCATTTGAAGAAATTAGAAAAGAAGAGACCTTTGAACTTTCTGAGCCATATAAAGATTACAAAGTATTAAGATCTATAAAAGAAATTAAGTTTCCAGATTTAAGTTTTGGAGGTGGCGAAAGTTCTAAAGGAGATAAAGAGAGCGGAACAAACGACATGACAGAAAGAGTCGCAAAACTAATGGCTAAGTATTTGTCACAAGCTATTCGTGAAGTCACAGTGACTGTAGTTTGGAAAAAAGGATCGGGAGAACAAAGCTATTCGGTTTCGACTTATTGGGTGGACCTAAATCATGAATTTCAAATTGAAGAATAAATTTACACTTTTAAAATATATTTTGTTCGCAAGGCCACATCCGGCTTTAGTGGGTCCATTTTCGCGTGTTGGTTTTACGTTAATGGAGGTGATGATATCGATTTTTTTATTGGTTGTTATCAGCATTGCAGTATCTCAGACTGTTACTAATACTTATAAGATTAGAGAAATTATAATGAACGAAGGGGATTTCTATAACTCCATCAGGCTTTCTGTAGGAATTTTAGATAGAGATATTTCTATGCTTTATTCGCCAACAATTTTACTCAAATCAAATAAAACTGCACCAGGACAGCCGGTAAATCCTACAATTAATCCTACAATTAATCCTACTATTAATCCTACTATTAATCCTACTATTAATCCTAATGACCAACACGAAATGGAAGAAGTCTTAGCTTCTGATCTAGGACTAATGAGTCAATTTTGGACTCCAGCAGTTCATAAATCAGGGCTTAGGCCAAGCCGCTTTATTGGAGCAGAACAAAAATTAAGCTTCATATCTGTCTCGCATATTCGTATTTATAAAGACTCTCTTGAATCTGAATTTGCAAAAATCACATATGAATTAAAACAAGACAAAGACATCGAAGGCGCTATGGTGCTAGTTAAAGGTGAGTCGACCAATGTATTCGAAGACGATGAGACTAAAGATAAATCTTGGAATTACTACCCGCTACTGCATGGAATTACAAAATTTAAATTACGTTATTTTCAAAAAAATAAAGGCGAATGGCTAAACTCATGGGACAACGAAAAAGAAGAGTTCAAAGAAATTTATCCAGATCGGATTGAAGTACAACTAGAAGTCAAAGGTCCCACAAGGCTACAATTTGAAGGAGTTTATCATTTTAAACCGGAAATACCCCTGAGAGGACTCGATGCAAGCACATAAAAACAGAAAACACCAAACCGGAATTGCACTTTTTATGGTATTGGCGGCAATGAGTGTGCTCTCTGTTTTAGTGACAGAATTTAGTTATGTAAGCCAAGTAAATCAACGAATTGCCTATGACAGCCTAGATCAGCTCAAAGCCCACTATTTAGCAAAAAGTGCGCTAAAACTCTCACTTCTTCGGTTAAAAGCTTATCAAAACGTCAATGGTTTATTTAATCCCAGTGGAGGATCTGCTGGTGCAATCCCAGCTGTGCCAAAACAACTTTTAGATCAGATTTGGAGCATGCCATTGATTTTTCCTATTCCAACTATGATTCCAGGATTAACTATGACTCAAAAAGATGCTATCGAAAAATTTCAAAAAGATTCTGGACTCGAAGGTAGCTTTAGCGCTGTTATCGAATCTGATTCTGCCAGATACAATCTCAATTTGCTTCTCCCTCCATTGGTAAAAAGCTCTCCTCAACCAAGTAGCTCACCGTCTAGCGCCGCGCCAAGTACGCCAACCG
>JACQAU010000047.1 GCA_016194835.1 Deltaproteobacteria bacterium | reverse complement strand
CTTCTGCAAGATAACCCAAAAACGCACCAGCAAAACTGTCTCCCGCTCCAGTTGGGTCGACCACATATTTAATGGGATAAGCTGGTGCTAAAAATATCCTAGAATTAGAAAATAAAACCGCTCCATACTCGCCTCTTTTGATGATGATAACCTTAGGGCCTAGGGTACAAATTTTTTCTGCTGCTTCGATAATATTTCTTTTCCCAGATAAGAGATAAGCTTCGCCTTCGTTTAATGAAAGAATATCTACTCTTTTTAAAGTTTTCCGAAGTTCTTCGGGTTTTCCGGTAATCCAAAAATTCATGCTATCACATGCAACCAACTTTGGATTTTTGACCTGGTCTAATACCTTTTGTTGTAAAACTGGATCAATATTGCCTAAAAAAACATAAGAACTTTTTTTGTGATCTTCTTTAAGTACAGGATTAAAGTGTTCAAAAACATTCAAAAAAGTAGATAGTGTTTTTGCTTCGTTGAGATTGTTATCATATGATCCAACCCAATGAAAAGTTTTGCCTTCTGTTACTTTGATACCACTTACATCAATATTGCGTGAAGATAACCATTTTAGATGTGATTTAGGAAAATCTTTTCCTACAACACCAACGGTTTTGACTGGAGCATAAAAAGAAGCCGCTACTGAAAAATAATTCGCTGAACCACCTAAAACCCGCTCGACCTTGCCAGATGGGGTCGAAATACTGTCAAACGCAAGCGAGCCAACCACTAAAATAGACGAATCGTTAGACATAAAATTAAGTAAATAAGCTTTTAACGGGTCTGTCAATACCTAATCTCTCTTGAATCATATACAGCGATTTGTTTTTTTATTGAAATAGGTTGATATTCTTTTTGTTTCTCAATCTCTTGCAATAACGATTCAAAGCCTAACCACCCGCCTCCTAGTTGGTGCCATTTTTGAGAGAGTTTTTTTAATTCTTCGCTTTGTATGTAAAACTGTTTCTTATCTGTATTAAACACAGACTGGTTTACAAAAATCAAAGGAAGTTGCCCATTTGATTCGGGTTGTGCTTTAGTAATGATTGTTTTATCTTCTGTGATCCAGATTATTCCTTTTGATTCAAGCGAGACCGGAAGTAAACGATATATTTTTTGATACAACGCTTCCGTATCTGCCAAATGAAAAAAGTGCTTTGTTTCTAAAATTTTTTTAAACATAATTGCGGACGGCCCATTTTTAACTTTCCAGTTTTCTAAAGAATCAAATGCTGTTTTTTGATAAGCCAATTTACCAAATAAAAAAGCAATCAATAAGAAGAAGATTCCGAATAATGATCTGAGAGAACTTTGTGATAAAGTGACGATTCTTGCTGAAATATTTTTACCGCTAGAAATAATGTGCTCATAAATATAATTAACCATATACATAACTCAATCAAAACCTGTCCTCTCTGGTTTTGATAAATCAATGTTTTTTTGTACATGTGTGCCTCCTACTAATGATGAAAAAATGTCATTTTTTGTTGGTGCCCACCTGGCTTTCCAAGAAGAATAATCATGTACACCTCCAAAAATTTCTATTTTCGCATGTCTAGGACGATTGCTTAATTGTATTTCAAGTGATTTTGGTATACCCGGTAGCCATTTAAGTGGTTTGGGTCCTAAATGATCAAATTGTCTAATTCCATAAGATAATGAAGGAAGTGGAACAAACAAATCGGTTTTGTTATCACATCCTTGTTGTGCTATCCATTGAGCTTGATTTTTGGGCCATGATCTTACAATCATTTCTTGCGCCATAACGTCTGCGGATAGTTTTATTTGTAAAGCTATCCTTGAATTAGGTTCTACATCTATCATAAGCTCAGTCCTGGTTATGCATATGTCTTGATTGAGGTCTTCTATTTTATTTAATGTTTTATGTAAATTAATGGCGAAAAAGTAATTGGCACTCTCGAGTAAACATTTTTTTCTCCAATAAGTTTTGCGTGTGTGGATTCGAAAGCATAGTAAATACATTGAAATTTATTCCATGCGCTTTTACCAAAATAAAACGCCCCAAACATTAAGAGCAAAAGAATCATTGAGCCAATAGCAAACTCAATTAGTGTTTGGCCCGTTTTAAGTGCAAATTCTCGGCTTAACTTCATCTGTTACCAATACTCACGTCTCTCTCAATATGGTCTCTGGCAACAGTGAGTTTACTTTCCACGGTTGTTCCAATAGATCTCACTATCGTAATGCTAGCGACGGCAATTAGTAGAAGTAAAATAATGTACTCGGTTAACCCCTGGCCTTTTGTATTATTTAATAAAATCATAATTTCTCCTTTTTTAGGTGTCTCAAGTTTGAGAGTCCTATTTCTTGCAGTTCTTATGAAAATTCCATGCCATTAATTGCGCTTATATAGGAAGACCAAGCGTCTGATTTTTATGCTCAGCGTCCAAAAAGCGGACTTTTGGTTGACACGATAATGCGTGGCAGATAGGATCAGCATGTTAAGGCAATCTATATGACTGAAAAACCAAAATTTTATATTTACGCTCGTCAAGAGATGAAAATTGTTATTTTTCTCAGTATTGTGGTTACTTTTTTTGCTTTTACTTTAGGCGTTCACCTGGGAAAACGTATTTCTCCAAAAGGGACATTTAGTTCTCCCACGGATCCCACTGTGGTCAAAGCATTATCTGATGTCACTCCTGATCGAAATGAAATTATAGAGCAAACACAAGGAGTATCTGAGACTTCAGAAGAGGAAGTCCATCAAGCACTTCAGGAAGAAATAAAAGAAACCGGTTTGCGTCTAGAAAAACCACGGCAAGTAGATCTTCCAGCCAGGGTATCTATTAAAAAAATTAAACACACTTATACATTACAAATAGGTTCTTTCCCTGATCAAAAAACTGCCAACGAAAAACTTGATCAACTAAAAAATAGTGGTATATCTCCTGTATTAAAAGAAGTTAATTTAAAAGGAAAAGGTAAATGGTATCGCCTTTATATTGGCGAATTTACATCTGCTGATAAAGCTAAGGAAGCAGGGCTTGAATATAAATCAAAAAAAATAATAGAAAACTTTGTAGTGGCAAACTTAGGATCTACAGAAAAGTAAAATGAGTTCTAAACAAGAAATTCAGAAAATCAATAAACCCTGGGGATATGAATTGATTTGGGCCAAAACTAAAGATTATGTTGGGAAAATATTGCATATCAATAAAGGCCATAAACTGTCGTTGCAGTATCATAAAGTCAAAGAAGAAACTATTTATCTGTATTCTGGAAAAATGACTTTTGTATTTGAGAACGAAAAAGGAGAGCTTGAGGGAGTCAATCTTCAAGCTGGTGAAGCACATCACATTTCTCCAGGCAGAAAGCATCGCATGATTGCTATTGAAGATTGTGAAATTTTTGAGGTTTCTACACCTCACTTGGACGATGTTGTTAGACTAGAAGACGGTTATGGCAGAGGATGCTCTAGTGTTTAGGCAACTAAAATGATTTCCCCAGATTTGTATCTAGTAGTGATGGCGGGTGGTAGTGGTACTCGATTTTGGCCAAAAAGCACTTCGAGAAAGCCAAAACAGTTTCTTTCATTTGAAAAAGATAAAAAAGAAACACTTTTTATTAAAACACTAAAGAGATTTGTTTCGATAGTCCCACAAGAAAATCAGCTTGTAGTAACTACTGAAAAATTACTGACACAAGTTTGTTACCAAGCTCCATGTGTGAAAATCCTAGTTGAACCACAGG
>JACQAU010000290.1 GCA_016194835.1 Deltaproteobacteria bacterium | reverse complement strand
TTTAATGTTCCTTTGGGCTTGCATATAAAAAAAGGACAGGGCCTGGATTATGATTTCTTACATCTTCATTACCGTTCGAGTGCGATTTATTTACCAATGGGTATCGAACCCATTGATTTATTTCGCCAAATGAAAAACACTCAGACTGATCCATTTTCAGGTGGTAGAAATTTTGTAAATCATATTTCTAAGCGCGAGTGGAATATTGTTCCAATTACTTCTCCAATAGAAACACAACTCGCCACTTGTATTGGTACCGGCATTGCTCACAAAAGACATGGTGGTACTGGCATAACAATAGTAAACGGAGGAGATGCAGGGACTGCAGAAGGTGAATTTGCCTCGTGTTTGATTTGGGCTTCGCGCCCAAAAGAGGAGCTCCCAATTTTAATTATTGTCATGAATAATTCATGGGGGATTTCTACTTCTTGTGCTTCTCAACACAGCGAAACTAATATTTCTGATCGTGCCAAAGCATTCGGTATTAAGTCGCTAACAATTAACGGAAACGATGTCGAAGCGTCTACTTTTGCAATTCGAGAAGCAATGATGTATGTCAGAACAGAAAGAAAGCCATGGCTACTCGAAGCCAGGGTTTCTCGCCTTTATGGACATAGTTCAGCAACTGGAGCAAATTATATTTCGACTGAAGTAGATTGCCTAACAGAGTTTGAAAAAAAGCTTTTAGATGACAATCTTATTACTCAAACTGAAATCAACGGAATGCGAGAAAAATACAATACTGAGTTTATTGAGCTTGTAAAAAAAGTAAAACAAGAACCCATGCCTGATCCTAAAAGTATTTATGATTATACATATAGCGAACAAAAGGGGAGGTATTGGTAAATGGCAACTATGGTACAAGCCATACGCATGGCATTGCATTATGGAGAAGAGAATTTGGGTTTAAAAGAAGTCTTTGGAGAAGATGTCGGCCCACCTTTGGGTGGAGTTTTTACAGCTACTCAGGGTATACAATGTTCTTGGAATTCACCCCTTGACGAACGAGGTATTGTGGGTGCTGCCATTGGTCTTGCTTTTGCTGGTAGAAGGTGTGTAGCTGAAATTCAGTTTTGTGATTATATTTTTAATACTATTGATTTATTAAAATTAGCTGGACACACTAGCTGGGCAAGTTTTGGTGATTGGTCTTTGCCAATGACCATTATGACTCCGGTTGGTAGTGGAATTCGTGGTGCTATCTATCACTCACACTCTTTTGATGCAACGATTACTCATATTCCAGGCTGGAAAATCGTCATGCCTTCTACGCCTTTAGATGCGTATGGTTTGATGATCTCATGTTTGCAAGATCCAAACCCTACAATGTATTTAAAACCCAAAGCCTTACTTTATGTGAGAGGCGAAGAGCAAATTCCAGGGGAGCCACCGCTTAATAAAGATGGTGAAAAAGAACTTAGATCTGTGATTAATGCACCAGTGATTGGTGATAGAACAAAATGGAAACCAAAATGGCCAAGTGGACTAACTGATTACAAAGTTGAAATTGGAAAAGCCAAAGTAGTGAGAGAAGGAACACAAATAACGGTAGTTAGTTACGGAAGAACATTGCCTTTGTGTATAAAGGCTTCAGATCATCTTAACGGTTTGTCTGTAGAGGTGATTGATTTAAGAACTCTGTGGCCATATGATTGGCCGCTTGTGTCACAGTCAATTCGTAAGACTAAGAGAGTTTTATTTGTAAATGAAGATACTGAGGTTACCAATTTTGGGGAGCATTTGATGAGAAGAACTATCGAAGATTTTTTTTATGAGCTACACGCAAGACCTCGTTTATTGGCAGGTGCTTTTGTGCCTGGTATAGGCTTATCAGATGCCTTAGAGATGGCAAGTGTGCCTCAGTTAGAGACAATTGAGCAAGCAATTCGTGAAGTTATAGACGAAAAAGCATAAAAAAACCCAACAATTACGGCACCATGCGTTATTTTAGACCCAGGGCTAAGTTAGGGATTCCCAAAGCTTTTTTATATATGTACAATATAAGAATAAGAAGGACTTCTGGATTGAGCTTACTTTGGGGACTAAATGTGTGGATAAAAATGTATTGATTAAAATTCTGATTATTGTCATTGTTTTTTATTCAACTACTATAGAAATTTATCCAGCCGCTGACACATCTGGTACTGTGTATAATGCCTTTCCTGAGCTTGACATAAACTCAATGTTGCCACCGAGGTTTCAGTCAAGCGGGACGTCACAGCTTAATGGTATTTTTATCAGTTGTAAAAATCCAGGTGCTCCGATGGCTGCAGATGCTCTAAGTCTTTTACAAGGTGGTGATTTTAATTTTAGTGGAGGTCTTATTGGTGTAGAGACCTCTTGTCCTGCAACTGGTGGATCTTCTGTAAAAAGTTCTGAAGATTTGTCATGTAAACAATTCAAAGGTGATGGTGGAGTATTTAATCAAAAAAAGGTAAACGAGATGATCAAAAAAAATAATGAAGCCATTGCCGGTTTGACTTGCAAAAAAATGAAAACAGAAGCACTGCAAGGTGAGTTGAAATGCTTGTCTCAACAGGCAAATATTTATACACAGCAAATTGCGTCGCTTCAGAACGAATATGTAAAGAATATTCAGGGCTTTCAAAGTATGGCTACACAGCTGAAAGGTATAGAAGATGGGCGAAAAGTACAAGCCATGGAAGTCGAAGAGCGCATTGTTGGTAACAAAGATGTTAGGCTAGTTGGTTTAGATGATATGAAAAGGGTTTTAGAGGGATTGGTGGGTATAGATGCTGGCGGTGGAGATAAAGGAAAAGGCCCGACCTCTATTTCTGCACAAGTTGCACAAATTAGAAACATGTATCGAAGTTTTCAATACCAACAAAAAGCATTTCAAGAAGAAATTAAAACACACACTGCCGCTTTGATGGGACAGTGTTTTAAAACAAGAAAAGACGCACAACTAAAATGCGATCCTAAGGGAGGTTCAGAAACTGCATATAATTATATACTTTGCCGTTATAAGCAAACAAAGGGAGCAGATTCTAGTAAAATAAGGCGCTCAACTCCTGATGCGACTAAACTGAAAATAGCTGAAACCCAAACTGCAGCATTACAAAGCATACTAGATGAGATCTTGAGTCAGATTCCAGACAATGTTACACCACCAACAGTTACGGATCCTTCAAATCCCGCAGCTTTTGCTACAGCTTTGCAGGGTGTTCTGAATCGTCCTTTGGGGATATTGGATATTGAAGAACTTAAGAGAAAATATTTGCCTCAGATTATGAAAGTATTGCAAGATCAAAAAAGCGCAAATAATACAAATGATGTAGCTTTTGGAAAGCAAATTATAGATTCGTTCGAGTTTTGCTTCAATAGAGCTGAAAATACAGTGAAAAAATCAGTAGGTATGGCAAATACTTTTTTTGGTGGTACTATACTTAAACTAAAAGATCTTGCTTTAAATATTTCTACCTTGGCAGATCAGTATTTACTTGAGTATTCAAAGTACTATGTTGATTCTATGCGTGCACTCACCGGACAACATGTGCCACTAGATGTCTCAGGGTGTATGGGAGCAGCAGCTGAAGTACAAGTTAGTTGTATGGAGAATGTTAAAACAAATTTTATTGGACTCTTACATGGCACAACTCCGCAAGCGACCATGAAAATATACATATCTGGCAATCAAGTGCCTCCAATTCCTGTGATGTGTTTTGGTATAAATGGTTGTCTGTCGACTATGCAAAACCTGGATAGAAAATTGGGAACTGAAATAAACAAAGTTGCCGGTTATCGTAAAAATTATATCAAGCAATCTAATGACACAATTGATCGTTTTACAAATCAGGTTGCCCAAATGATGAATGGTCCAAGCCAGTTTTTAACTGATCGCATGAAACAGCTCAATAGTGCTTTGCAGAGTTTAGGGGTAAAAAGCGGGATTACTATTAAGGGGGTTCCTTCTGAAACATTGGAGCAAACAGAAGAAACTTTTACCGATATCAGAACAAAAAAGGAAATTGAGGAAAAGGGGATTTATAAGATTCCCAAGAACGTAGTTAATCTGATTGGTTCAAGGACCAAACCGCCATTGCTAGATATTAGTG
>JACQAU010000289.1 GCA_016194835.1 Deltaproteobacteria bacterium | reverse complement strand
GAGGCTAACAGAAAAACCGCTGTCTATGGGTGTCGTATTGCTTTTTGCGACCACAGACTTATTAGCCAAATTGCCCACATGTGGTTCTGTTTGATGATCTATTACATTGTTAACTCTATATTCTGGTACCCTTTGCTGCTCCTTTTTTTTAGCAACAATCGGAAAATTGGAGTTGCTACTGAAATTATTGAAAAATTTATCACTTGGTTTCTTGTTTTCAGTGTCTTGCTTGTTGTTAATTATATTTGTAATTGAACTTGGGATTGTATTTTGGATTGTATTTGAAATTATTTTGGGGATTGCTTTGGAAATTACATTTGGCATGATACTTATGGTTGGTTTAGGGATTATTTTTGGAACCACTTTCGGAGTCGCATTTGGGTTTGTGTGTGAAATCAGAGTAGCCAACGCATGACTCGTCTCATCGTGAGTATTCACAGCCAAGATAAACTTGGTGCGTAGCAATTTATAAACAGACAATAGCTTTTGCTGTTCTGTTTGCTCTACCGCAGCAGCGCTTTGAGTAATTATTTTGTCAAATTTTTGTAACTTTATATGATGTACTTGTTTGCTAATCTTTTTTATTAATCGTATTGGTGTAATCTTTGTTTTAATTTCTGGATACACAGTCGTACTTGCTATTTGTGTTTGGTCAAAATTAAATTTGGCGTCTTTCCACCAAAATATTTGCTTTAGATCTATGCTTACGCTTTGTGTTCGATTGATTGTATGGATTTGTTTAGCTAAAAATAAGCAGAAAAAAGCGCCTAAAAATAGCGAAATACTGATCAAATATGTGAACGCTCGATCATTTCTATGAGCAAACACACGCACCATCCTTGGTTTTAAAATACTTCCTTAGTTATTATGATAACAAGGTTCAAAAAATATGCAATATAGTAATCTACCACTCTGGATCGTCTCTATATTTCTGTAAAGGATCTATTTTGGCTTTCTTTGAAAATAACTGTTTTGCTTGTTCAATGAACCAAAGCGGATTAAGACCAACTCCTGGACCCAATCCACTAAGTGGGCCCAACTTCCACGACAATACAGCTTTTGCAAAAGTTTTATAAAAAAACAAATTATTTCCACTAAGCCATTTTTGTGACGCAATAGTGTCTGCGTCACCGTGATAGTTTATATCAAACCGAAAAGAACAATTAATACTAAACGGTTTCTTTATTTTGTTAACCTGATCAGGAATAGTATCAACGAATGCATTTCTTAATGTCCTGATAACATGAACTCTTAAGTAAGCATTTGCGGATTCAAATTTCGAAATTTCATAAACATAGTCTCCATTTTCATTGAAATTTAACTTTGCTGCAACTTGGCCAAAAAATCCGTTTTCTATAAATTCCATAGGGTAGGTGAGGTTGTTATCAATTTTATTATAAATATATTTGTACAAAGAAATGCCTGGATCGGTTGCTTGACCATATCCACTTTGACCACGAAATCCGGTTCCATTAAGAAAATCATTATTTTTCTCAACCCTGTCAACACCTTTGTCTGGTCTTTGTAAATACTTTGTTGTTCCTATCCTCGGTAAACTCTGCTTCATGTGTCGAATTGTTTTTGTAGTTCCCGTTTGTCCAGTCTGTAATAACACTCTTTGTTTCTGAGGTTGTAATTCTACAGAAACAGTTTCTGGAATATACCGTGTATCTAAGATAGAAAATAAACTCGTTAAACAAATAATCAAAAAGAAACTAATGTGTATTAAAACCGAGAAAAGATACCCTAACCGCATGAGAGACTGTTATACCATTCCTGCACTATTATATGCAAAGTCGATTATTGCGATTTTGTAGTCAATTGCTGGCGAATCAGGGCGCGCTGAAGTTTTAATTGATATTTTTTGAATTGACTAGACTCTAAACTTGCCTCTTGTAAAATTTTTTCTGCTTTTAGCTGAGCCTGCCGTGCACGATTGTGATCAATCTCGTTTTGTAACTCTAATGTCTCACAAGTCAATGTTACCTGGTTATCATTTACCTCAAAAAAACCAGTCGAAATAAACCCAGAAACCATCTCCTGGCGTTGCTGCTGATAGCTGAACAAACCGGTCTCTAAAACCCCAAGCATCGAAGCATGCCCCGGTAAAATCTGAATCTGTCCCTCACTGCCAGTAACAGTCACGCTATCTACATCAAAATTACTTAAGAGCCGCCTCTCTGGCGTTAAAATCGTAAGCTTTAACGTCTCAGTCATTCTTTTTTCCCTCTAATTTTTGGCCTCTAACTGTTTTGCCTTCTCTATAGCTTCCTCAATTGTTCCTACCATATAAAAAGCTTGCTCCGGCAAATGATCGTACTTGCCATCACATAATTCTTTAAAGCCTTTAATAGTGTCTTCGATTTTAACAAATTTACCTTTCATGCCAGTAAATTGCTCAGCAACAAAAAACGGCTGTGATAAAAACCTTTGGATTTTTCTTGCCCTCGTAACCGTAAGTTTGTCTTCTTCGGAGAGCTCGTCCATTCCTAAAATAGCAATAATATCTAACAAATCTTTATACCGCTGCAATACGACCTGCACCCTTCTTGCCACATCGTAATGATCTTCACCAAGCACTCGTGGATCTAAAATTCTAGAAGTCGAAGCCAAAGGATCAACTGCCGGGTAAATACCAAGCTCTGCAATTTG
>JACQAU010000288.1 GCA_016194835.1 Deltaproteobacteria bacterium | reverse complement strand
TAGGAGCTTTTAGATATAGTACAAAACTTACTGAATACATGTCTTTAAGGCTTCCAATTATTATGGGACAAGTACCAATGTCATATGACTTGCCTGGGCATTGGTTTTGGAGATTGTCTGGTTGTACTCCATGGTCCGAAGAATATGTGTGTACACTAGCTGCTTTGCTAGATCACCTCAGTTTTGATGAGATTAAAGAAAAGAGCAGTGCGCAAAAATCGTTGCCTCAATTTGAAAAAAAGCACCAAGTCGAAAGAGTAACAGAATTTATTACAGATATAATAGAGTCTAATAAATAATAAAATGCAAAACAAGTATAGATTGTTGACATTTGCCATTCATGACTTAAATCCTTGGGGAGGTCACGACCGTTCTACGTTAGAAATTGCAAGACGCTTGAGTAGTAAATTTCCTACACAAATTTATACTTATACTTTAGAAGATCCTTTGGGAAAAAGCGCGTGGGGACCATATGATCATATTAAAGTATGGCCGGAGTTAAGAAAACCAGCTATTTTTTTGACTGGTTATTTTTATTTAAATAGTATTTGGCGGTTTAATTTATTGCCAAAGATAAAAAATATTCAGAGGCCTGTTATTCATGCTACAGGGGCATGTTCATTTGTGAGTGATATAATTCAGGTTCAATTTATTAATGCCACTTGGAGAAAAATAAAATCAAAACTAGAAAAATTTGAGTTACAAGGTGTATCGAAGACTTTTCAATATAAAATCAAGGAAATTTATCATAATATGATATTAAATTATGACATTTGGATTGAACATCAAGTATTTAAGAAACAGAAAAGTTATATCGCTATTTCTCATCAGGTAGCAAGTGAATTAAATGCAGAATTTGGCATTAGAGATCGTGTTCATGTGATTCACCATGGGGTTGATTCTAAAACTTTTTGTCCAGTTATGGAAAATGTTTTGGAGCGAGAGCAATTGAGAAAAAGTCTTGGTATTTCTTGTGATGAAGTGCTTATTGTATTTGTAGGTGCTTATGCTCGCAAAGGCTTGTTGCAAGCTGTACAAACCTTTGCTGCGCTTGAACCAAATATTAAAAATAAAACTAAACTGCTAGCTATTGGCCATGGTGATCTTGATTTTTTTAAACAACAGGCTAAAACTTTAAATATTGAAACACATTTACTTTTGATGAGTTCTATTAAAGACATTGCTCCTTACTATCGTGCTTCGGATTTATTTTTACTTCCTACACTTTATGAACCATTTGGGCTTGTTATTTTAGAGGCAATGAGTTGTGGGTTGCCAGTGTTGGTTTCAAGGCGTGCTGGAGCTTCGGAGCTTATTTGTGATGGTAAAAGTGGTGTTTTGATAGACGATCCACTGGACGTGAATAAGCTAGCACATCAACTAGGGCTTATGATTGACAATCCCCAGATGCGTAAAAAATTAGGCGAGCAAGCAAGATTGGTTGCAGAAAAAAGATCGTGGGATCAGGTAGCACAAGAATATGCTACGGTTTTAGAACCACTTCTGCTAAAGTAGTGCGTTATGGTAATGAACATAGTTTCTTCGCATTGGACATTATTAGAGCTGGTGCAGTTTTTTTGGCCTAAAATTTTATTTTCTGTACTTTGTGGCGGGATTGTTGGACTTGAACGAGAGCTTAAAAGTAAACCAGCGGGTATTAAAACTAATATTTTAATTTGTGTAGGTGCTGCACTGTACACATCAGTGTCTATTTTGCTTTCTTCGAGTTACGCACAAAACGGATATTATGGTGATCCAGCCAGAATTGCGGCTCAAATTGTTTCAGGTATTGGTTTTTTAGGTGGGGGAGCAATTATTCAATCTCGTGGTTCAGTGCAAGGTCTCACGACTGCTGCTACTATTTGGGTTGTAGCTGCTATTGGCATTTGTGTGGGTATTGGACATCCAGATATTGCTATTTTGAGTTCTGTTACAGTTGTTTTGGTTTTAGTAGCAATTGGTTATTTTGAAGATCGAGTTTTGGGCAGGTCTATCCCGTTTCAATGTGAAATTTTAGCAGATGATCTAAGTGGGAGTTTGCGTGCTATGATTCAACAGGCGCTTTCAAGAAATGATTTAGTGTTAGAGGATTTTGATGTAAGGCGAAGTGGGAATGAACATGCTATGTTTATTAAATATAATGGCAATAGAAATAATAACAAAAAATTTCTAATTGAACTTTGGGGTACTCCTGGAGTGAAAGAGGTTAGGCACGTTTGATTGGGTCTCGATTGATTCAGCGCAGGGTTGTTGTCAGTGGTCGAGTGCAGGGTGTGGGGTTTCGTGCAGCCACTTCGCTTGAGGCTTCTCGCTATCACAAACTATGTGGATATGTTAGAAATTTACCAAACGGAGCAGTAGAGGCTGTTTTTGCTGGAGACGAAAATGTGGTTTTAAGCTTAGTGTCATGGTGTAAAACAGGGCCTTCGGCAGCTAGAGTCACTCATTTAGAGGTGTATGAAGAACTATTTGACTCCACTCTCTCTACATTTTTAGTTAGATGATAAAATTTTCTTGCAAAACCATAGGGTTGTAGTTAGCGTAAATAATAGGACGACTTAAAAAACTGTTTTTTAGATTAAGGGAGCGCTGTATCATGACCAAAGCTGATTTGATTAATGTGATTGCAGATAAGGCCCATCTTCAACATAAACAAGCAGAACTTGTTGTAAATATTATTTTTGACATGATGTGTGATGCCTTAAAAAAAGATGATCGGATTGAAATTAGAGGTTTTGGTTCTTTTGTTAACCGTAGTTATGGCAGCTACCAGGGGCGAAATCCTAAAACTGGACAAGTGGTTCAAGTTCCACCAAAAAGGGTTCCTTTTTTTAAAGTAGGTAAAGAGCTTAAGGAAATGGTGGATTTATCTGGTAAAAAATAGGCTAAATTTTTAACCACAAAAAGGCAAAACACCCTAATGCGAAAATAATTCTATAGTATAAAAGGCTTTTTAAGCCTTGTTGTTCAATTTGTTTTATAAAAGAAGACAAAATGAATATCCCGCTAATGCAGGTGACAATAGCGATTATTGCAAAATTCCAACCATTCCAATCAGTTTGTAAATTGAGTTCTTTGTAATATGAAATCAGTCTAAACAAAAGAACAGGAACTGCGGCAAAATAAGAAAATTTAAGTGCGACACTTCTTTTGTAACCTCTGCTTAAGCAGCCAATTAATGTACTACAGAGCAGTTCACAACCATAAATTAAAGTAAGAATCTGTACGAGTCCTACCCAAAGGCAGTCCCAAATTGTCCAATCAAACATTTCTTTTTGTTTTTTTGTAAAATGATCTGAGATCCACAGTAATATTGTAAAACTTACTAAGCTTGAAGAAATATAAAATTTATTTTCAAGTAAGAAATCGAAATATTGAGTAATATAATGGCTGGCAATGAAATAAGGTAAAAATGTTATTAGTAAATACCAAGGCAGTCTTTCGTCCATGGCCATAGGTTTTTTTCTGTAGATTAGTACTTGTAAAAATGCAGAAAATAGACTTGCAAAGTCATGTCTAAAATAAATAATAAGAGCTAAAAGAGCACCAAGAGTAATAGCTGTTAAAAAGGAGTGAGTTACACTTTGCCATTCTAAAAACTGAGGTACGAAGTTTATGTGTGTATTTGCAGAAAGAGGTAAAAACTCTGTAAAGCTGTAAATAATACTTAAAACTACGTTTTGAAAAGTGGTCATGATGTTATCTGTATATCGTTAGCACACAAGTTTGAGAAATATTATTTTTAATGCATCATGTCGAGTTATGTAATTAAGGATTTTATTTGTTTTTGACGCTAAAGTGTGCGTAGAATTTGTAGGAGGTAATATTTATGCAAGTTAAGAAGATTTTGGTTTTATTTTTCGTGTTACTGGGTTTCGCAAGTTTTAGTTTTGCAGATCATGGCAAGGACATGGTTGCTTGTTATGTGAAGCAAAATCATTATTGGTCTGGCTATGGAAATTCTTGTTGGGCGATGGTGGATGCGGCAGGGATGATATTTCCTATAGTTGAAGCAAAAAACTACAGAGTGAATTGTGATTATCATTATGGCAATGCTTATGTTACTTTTACTTCGCTTAGAGAAGTGTCAAAGGATCAATGTGCTGAACCACAAGAGGCGTATTGGCAGGCAAATCAGATGACAGTTTATCGTGATCCACAAGTATGCTGGCAAGTGGCAGATGCGATGGAGTGGTTGTTATCTGTTCTGACAGTGAGAAATGTTCAGTACTATGTTTATTGCAATCCAGGTTCTATGGGGTTTATTCAGTTTCAGTTTGAAGCTTTAGTTCCCACTCCAGCTCCAATGCCAACACCAACACCATAATATATAAGTGATTGACTTTAGATGTGTGGTGCATTATTCCTTCATGTGAGTAAACTATCACATTTGTTGGGGGTGTAGCAGAGTTGGTTAATGCGTCGCCCTGTCACGGCGAAGATCGTGGGTTCGATCCCCATCACTCCCGTTTATTTTTATGGCATCCCATGCACTGGGTGGGTGCGTTGGCGTGTCCTGATGTTCTATGGCAGCCTAAGCAGGTGGCATGCCCCTGAGTCTTGACCAGGGTGGTGGCATTAAAATATTTTGGAAAATGATTGGTGTCATCGACATGGCAAAGAGTGCAATTCCCATTTATAGTATAATCAGCATTCATGACGTGTGCGGCGTGATTGAAATATATATTGCCAGCCTTGTTGATAAAAATAAACTGCTCAAATTCATCTGCCTGAGATCCCGGAGGAGTCAATTCAGTGATCTCCTTGATATTGGTCTTTCCGTCCTCGTCAGAGTCTATGTCAGCAATTGCATCAAAATTTAGCTTGGAGTCTCTTAAAGCTATTCCATAAGTATTTAAAAAATCTGCCTTGATCGGCATATGGCATGTCGCGCAGGAGTTTAGTTGAGACCCGACTGTTGCAGGATATTTGTCTGTGAATGCCTTTTGTATACTTGGCAATGCGAATACCTGTACGGACCAAGTCAATGCTATTCCGAATAAAACTGAAATAATAGTTTTCATTTTTTTTATCCCCCATATCCCCGTTTAAGTTAAGAGTAAGCAATAAATGTGCCAAAAAAATTCATATTACAAATTTCAATGATACAGCTTAACTTATGGAAATAAATGAAAACTTTTAACGCAGCAAATAAACGTAAGTACAACTAACTAAAGTCAAAATGAAACTGGTATTGAATTGTCCGCATTTAAGGTTCATCTTCAGTAGATTGTTTGCCGTTCTTATGGTTAACTTATCGAAATGCAACGAGGAGTTAAACTTTCATTCATTTTAATTTCATTCGTCATATCAGCTTGCATTGTATTAGTCTTTGGCGCTTACCTTTTTTTGCGAAGCTCTACTGGATCAAACATTTTGCTCTCTAAGGCAAAAGCTTATCTCGAAGACTCCATGAATACCCATGTGGAATATAGCCGTGGGCGGATTGATCCGTTTTCAACTGTCCATTTTGAAAACTTTAAATTAACGCGCAACAATAAAAACGAACAAGTAGAAATTATTGCAAAAGAAATCGATATTCATTATTCGGTGTCATTTTTCTCGCGAAAAGTGGTGATAGAAAGGATTTTAGTTGATCACCCTACTGTCTTCTATTCGCGTGTGGAACCAGTCGAAGCAAAAACTTCACAGCCTCAGAAAAGCTGGGAGTTTTTAGTTCTCCCAGTTCAAGTTTCAGTTAAGCAGTTTGAGATCAAATCCATGGATCTGGATCTAAACAAAGAGAGCGCACTCTCGACTCTCAAATCCAAGATTCGAGATCTTAATCTGCGATTTGGTTTCGAGATTGTCCCGAGTAGTCTTACTTCAGCAGGTGAATTTAGCTTAAGTGACACGAGCTCTGTTGTTATGATCTCTAAGAAACATCTAGATTCTGTGCGAGATTCTGTGTTTGAAACATTTCTCTCAGCTTCGGCAAAATGGTCGACAAGCGTGCATCCTCAGGAGAAAAAATGGATTTTGGGTTTTGAGGGTGTGGCAAAACTTCTAAATATGAAATACGGCAAATGGGAGTTGCAATCAAGAATGCAAGTTGAGGGCCAATCCACGGATTTTTTGAGTGGAACTGGAACCTCAACGCTTACTCAGAATCAGCTATTCTCGGAGCCTATTACCATCAATCACAAAGTAAATCTCAAGTCTGAAAAAATCGAATTAGAGATGACAGCTAATTTGCCATCACTAGAAGTGAAAAAGGTAGCCAAATTTCAAGATACTCAAATACTTGCTACTGTGCGATCACCTAATGTTTTTGCTGCTAAAGATTTGGACTTTTCTCTAAAGATAAAGCAAGGACTTATCACATTTGCTAAAGAATTTGTAAGACGATCGTACACTCTAAAAAATGGGCTTAATCTAACAATGGGAGGAACAATCCGGGATAGAGCACGGTTTAATCTTGACGAGTTTTCAGCTGATTTCAATAACTCTTTAGTTCGATTGTCAGCCGAAGCTACTGGCAAAGTAAAAGAGAAAGAATTTCAAACCAAGGGGCAGTTGACTTTAGATATTCCAAAAGATTTTCCTTCGATTGCTGGAACTGCAATTCGTGGACGCATAGAATTTCCGTGGACACTTTCTATTATTCAGGGGCGCCTCCTGGCTTTCAGAGGGGATATAGACGTTTTCAATTTAGATTGGTCTAAAGAAAATTTACATGTGACAGGAATTTCCGGCAAAATCCCGGTCTCAGAAAAACTCCTATGGGACGGGAAAAAAATAAAGTTCGAGCATTTGATCATCCAAAATCCCTTTGAGCGCGTGGACTATGAGCGGTTGCGGCCTTTGATAAACGGGGCGGCTAGGATCCGTTTCGAGGAAATCGGATTTGAAAATATGACTTATGGTCCCTTTGTGGGATTTTTCTCCGTAGACCAGAACGTAATTTCTGCTCATCAGTTTGATTTTACTCTCGGCTCTACCGGGCGAACTTATGGTGAAATGTACTTTGACCTCTATCCGGCCAATCTCCAGATGGGATTTTTAGCACGATTGACAGAGGTGAACCTCAAGGAAGTGATGCCGAAAAAATATTTAACAAAAATACCGCAGGAAGAAAAAAACTTAAGCGGTCGCTTAGGCATAGTCCTGAATTTAAATAAAGGAAGCATAGATGGTCGAATGGACATTACTGAGATCGGTCGAGGTCAGCTCTTGGCTTTGATCAATGTTCTTGATCCAAAATATCAAAATGATAAAATGAACATGGCTCGGAGCAAGCTAGGGCTTGCATATCCCACTTTCGTGACCATGGTATTTCAAAATGGATATATGGATATGTCTGTACAACTCTCGCTAGCTGATCTAAATGCTCAAATACGTGGTATTCCAATCTCAACATGGATATCATCGGCAACATCGAAAACTGTCAAAAAATCTCAGGAGGGTTTTTTAAAATGAAAACAGCACTATTTTTGCTAGTCTCACTTTTGTTTTTGTCCTGCTCATTGAAAATTTATGTACCTGATCGGCATACGATTATGGAAGACGAAGCCGCCGGCGAATGGCCTGATTTTGAAAAAGAGATTTTAGATAAGTCTAAAGCACAAGGGCCGATGGCTTTCCAGAAGACTGAAATTAATTTAGCAAAAAAACGACTTTATAATATTTTGAATGGAGAACTAGCAAGCCATGCCGGCAAATAAACTGTTTTTTTGTTTACTGCTTGGATTAGTCAGTATTGCACACGCCGAAACCATTGTGGCTAAGCGCATGGCCACCACCACTCGTCTTATTGAACTAAAAAAAATAACTATTGGCCCCGATGACCAATATCATGGAATAGTGGATCAGACTGGCACAACGCTTGTTTTTACACGCAAATCGGATATGGCTCCACATCTTTGCACTCAGGATCTCAAGTCAGGCGAGGTG
This sequence comes from Deltaproteobacteria bacterium, assembly GCA_016194835.1. GTDB lineage: Bacteria > Bdellovibrionota > UBA1018 > UBA1018 > UBA1018 > JACRAO01. Next base: position 2,933 of record JACQAU010000288.1, on the reverse strand, counting down.
AGAGACCTGGTGCCAACAAATGCCGACTCTCAGGAACCTGCTATTAGCGGCGAAGGAAAAGTTGCATTCGGTTATTATAAGTTTCGCGCTCATGGTGATATTTGTTATCGGGATCTTGCTGGTGATGCTACAATTTCGTGTCTCAAAGTCGAACCTGGCTCTCCTGACGACGAGAGGTCCTCTCCTTTTTGGCTAAGTACCAATGAACTCGGATATCTTGTTAGAAACACAAAGACTCTGATATCAAAGATTTTTGTCGAAAATATCAAGACCGGAGAAAGAAAGGTATTGGCCGAAGGCAAACTCTGGTCTCCATCAATGGCCGTGGTTATGGCGACGTCAGTGGGTGGGCGGTATCTTTTTTTCAATGCATTACACGATCCCGCCACGCGAGTACTGATGCTCAAAGATCTTCGTTCGTCCAAAACGAAAGAGATTCGTATAGATTTACCTGGGTTTTCTGGATTTCCATCGGTCAGTGCAGATGAGAAATATCTTTATTTTAGTCATTACTTTGAGGACACAAATCACGATAATGTCATCGACGGAAATGACAATAGCGTGGTTTTTAGAGTGTCTATAGAAAGCTTGCTTAGGTCGGAAAAGATTTTTCCAGAACAGCTCACTTCGGCTGAAAATAACTGCAGCTTTCCGAAAGAGCAGGGAGGCAACCTGACTGTCACATGTGCATTCGAAGGAACACTTGACGTATATCAGATACCTGTGACTGGGACTATCCCAAGTCAGTGGACAGAACAAATTCTGACAAATGCTCATCAGACTGCGCGCACATATCAGGAGCGATTGCTTATTTTAAATACATTAAAATTTCGTTTTCCAAACCGCAGAACCCAAGAACTGGAGGAACGTATTTTGAGTAATCACTTGTTGTCTGATGACACATCAGCGGCAAGGTATTATATCGAAGAGTTACAAGAAAAAGTTTCAGGAGAAAAAAAAGCATTTTATGCCATTCTCGTTCTTTATCTTCAAGCGCTAGAAAGGAAAAAAGCCCAGCCATTAGGAGAGGTGAGTAGATCTTTTCAGATGGAGATCCTCAAGCTAGACTCTAAGGTCGAAAAAATAAAGGGTCAGAGCCGTTTTAAGAGTATTGTGAGAGGTCTTTTAAGCAGCTTCGTCAATCAACCAGAGAAAAGCGCAGTTTTTTTGAAACAAATCCGGTTTGATAATCCGGGAGAACCTCTAGAGCGAAAATATTTTTTTGAGCTGGCAAGCTGGACTTTGTCCCGAATGAAGTCATTTTCTGGGTTGCCACCCCTACCAGGATTGATCAATATCTATCGACAAATGATGATTGCACCAGAACTTTCGGAGGAGAGTCAGATTTATTACACATTTCATTTTTTGGCATATCTTGAAAGATCGATTTCTTCTCGCGCACTCAGGATTTCTGCCTTGCTACGGATGAGCTCTGAGCTTTCTCCTGGATCTGCCATCGCCTTACTCATCCAATCAGAGATTGTAACACTCAAAATAATCGATGCTTCAACAGATGCTAAGAAAACAGCAATCTATCCAGCACTAGATAAACTTATGAGTCTGAGCCGGTCAGAATATTTTCTTAAAAAGGCTTTGTATATTCGGTCTATTCTTAACTTTGCTGAGGCAGCTGAGTTTAAGTACCTGGATTTTGTTGCTAACGCTTGGTTTCGCTATACAGAGTCAGCAAATACTGAATTTTTTTACGCACGGACAATATTTGCAAACATGGAGATTGATCACGCCTATGATTCTTTTGGTCAAAAAAAATACGATCTGGCAAGGGGATATTTTTACGGGTTTTTGAGTTTAACTGACGATCTGGAAGCCCATGCTGGTTATATCCGCACAATGATGCTAAAAAACGAGCGCGCGACGATTGACGAACGATATACGAATCTTCAAAAACGTGAATTTATCGAAGACAATATGAAATTCGTACAAGCTCTTTTGATGCTAATAGACTCCAAACCTACTGCAAGAGAGGACGTGAAGAGTTTTGATTTTGCAATCGAGAAATTAAAATCTATGGCACAAGACAGAGATTCGCCAATTAGATATCTTTTTTTGGGTTATTGCTATTTAGAAAAGTTGTATCGTCAAAGTGATGGTTATGACTTTGACAGAGAGGTTTTCGCCAATGCTCATCGAAATCTGATGCTAGCCTATGATCTTGGTAGAGATAACGACCGGATCAAAGCAGCGGCTTTGATGGATCTGGGATTGCTTGAACAGAGAGTGCAAAATCCAGGACTAGCAGCCAAGTTTTTTGCTAAACGCAAAGAACTTGGTTTTATTTCTGATGACGAAGCTGCTAGATTTGCATGGTTTTATAGTAGGGCTCTTTTTTTTACTGAACAATCCGCCAAGGCATCAGAAGAACTGGGATTGTCGTTGAAAGCTTCACTGCCTGAAAATTATCAGATTCCGATGCTAGAACGTCAGGCGTTTTATTTTCAGGCCTCTGGCAAATTTTCGGATGCGGTTAGACTTTATGCGAAGCTACTCAATACTCATAAGATTGAGGGTGACATAAATCTAGCCAAAGCATACCTTGGATATGGCTATAGTTTGTTTAAATTAAACAAAGCCGAAGCAAAAGCAATGCTTCTGAAAGCAATTGAATACGCGGAGCGTTTGATAGTTCTCAAGAAAGGGAAGGACAGAGTAGTAGATTTTCAGCCTATCAGATTAAAATTAAATGCGTATGGTTTTCTCAGTCGTATTGGGACTGTGCCGGAGCGTTTGGTGGCTCTGGAGAAACGCAGTGTTTTGCTAACAGAGTCTAACAGTCTAGAGTCTCGCGGGCTATTTGAGGATTATTTATCGCTCATGATTCAGAACCGACTTCAGATGGGTGCGCTCAGTTCAGCTCATGATCCTGAACGTGCAGCGCTCAGGATGAGAGAGGCTTTGCAATTTGCTGAGAAGCT
>JACQAU010000277.1 GCA_016194835.1 Deltaproteobacteria bacterium | reverse complement strand
AATTTATGAAATTTCAAAAAATTATTATTATAGTTATCTTGTTTTTATTTTCCGGTTCTAATGGTTTTTCTAAAGAAATAAAAAAATATTTAATTAAATTCAAGCCAAACATTCTGTTTTCGCAGGCAGTTGTTAATTTAGAAAACTCTGGTTTTAAACTTGAGAAATATTTAAAAGAAATAGATGTTTATATAGTAAACTTAGAAAATTCAAAACTTCTTAAATCAAATGCTGCGTTTTTAAAAGAAAATACCTTATATATAGAAAAAGATTCTATTTTAAAAGCATTTTTAGCGCCAAATGACACTTATTATGTTGACCAAAAAGAAATCCAAAGAATTCAAATAGAACAAGCATGGGATTTGTCGCTCGGATCAAAAGACGTAGTACTAGCTGTTGTTGATACTGGATATACTTTTAATCATATTGACCTAAAAGACCAAGTGTGGACAAATCCTAAGCCAGATACAGAAGGAGATTATATCAATGATATACATGGGTGGGATTTTGTAGGTAATGACAATGATCCCACAGATGAAAACAATCCTGGTCATGGAACACATGTCTCTGGGATTATTGGTGCACTAGGAAATAATGCTGCAGGAATTGCAGGAATTAACTTTCAAACATCAATCATGCCGCTACGTTTTTTAGATAAAAATGGGGAAGGTTATAATAGTAACGCAGTAAAAGCGATTATTTATGCAGCTAATCATGGAGCTAGACTCATTAATGCTAGCTGGGGTGGGGGTTCTGCTGATCAATCGCTTTTAGATGCCATTCTGTATGCTTACGATAAAGGAACACTACTTATCGCAGCAGCTGGAAATGAGGTTAACAATAATGATAAATCCCCTATGTATCCTGCAAGCTATGACACTTTTGGTGTGCTTACTGTTGCTAGTTCAGAAGGAGAAGGCACTTTGTCTTCATTTTCTAATTTTGGACTTTTATCTGTAGATCTTGTTGCGCCAGGTTCTAATATTTTATCTACTGTTCCACCTAATGATTGGAAACGACTAAGCGGAACATCTATGGCTGCTCCACATATAACTGGTATTGGCGGTTTGATTTTATCTTTGAGTCCAAGTCTTTCTGTCAAAGATCTAAGAAATGCAATTTTAAATTCCGTTTATGAAAGAAGTAAATACCAAAACAATATTTCTACACACGGTGATGTGAGTGCTTATTTGGCTTTAAATCAACTGGGTGCTGGCTTTCAGGTTTGGCCCGCTAGGATTACCATCAAAAAAGGCAGCACTTATCCATTTACAGCTTATCAAGCCTCTGGGGTGGTCCAATGGAGTGTCTCACCTGCAACTTTGGCAAGCATATCTACTGATGGGGTTTTGAACGCACAAAGCGATGGTGATGTGACAGTTATTGCCAAAGATGCAACAGGAAATATAGCCTCTACAATCTCTGTAGGTATTCGAACTCAAGAAAGTAACGGTGGAGGAGGAGGATGTTCTAAAAACAACAATAAACCAGACCCGTCTTTGCCAAATCAAGCTGGTGCTGCACTGAGTTTTACTCTTCCGTTTTTTGTAGGCTTTTTATTGAGGAGAAGAAGAACTCGATAAATAATCAGTTTTTCATTGCTGCTTTATCTATTAGGAAATTAAGTGTTTTTTCTTGCACTAGACGATATTCTAAGTCTGCAAGCCTTGATTTTTTTTCGTCGTAATATTTTCTAATTTCTTGCTCATCTATTTTTGAATCCTCAGCTATGTGTTTTATTTCATGATCTAGATCGTTTGTAGTAACTGAAATATTTTCTTTTTTGGAGATAGTTTCTAAAATAAGCGAACTTTTAACTTGTATCTCAGCCCTTTGTGCAAAAAAAGGCAAGTTTTTTTCGGCTGCTTTTTTTATTTCTTCATCAGAATGCTTGTCTTCTTTTAGTCTTAAAACAAAATCTTGAATTAAGTATTTCGTTTGTGTTTGAATTAAGATTAGAGGAACTTGAAATGGGTTTTTTTCAATTAAATATTTTATGATTTCATTTTTTAATTTTTCATTAATCTGATTTTTTTTGGAGTTTGATAGAACTTCTTTTAACATTACTCTAAAATCTAACGCATCATTGAAACCAGCTTCCTTGGCTAGCGTGTCATTGAGTTCTGGTGTTAATTTCTTGTTTATTTCTTTAACGGTTATTGTAAATTCCACCTCTTGCTCTGCATATTTTTTTAAATGGTGGTCTTTGGAGAGTACAACTCTAAAAGATTTTTCTGTAAATTCTCCTTGTTTGTTGATTAATTTTCCGATTACATCAATTTTTAAAAAATCTCCATTTTGTGCTGGACGAGATGACATTTCGCCATTGGCTAACACAATGCCGCTTGTTACGGGTTCAAATTTAGATTTATTATCTAAAAACTGCTTAATTGATTGTTCCAGTTCTTCATCAGTTAGTTCAGTTCTTTCTTGAGTTAATGGGATATGCAAATAATGATCCACTTTAATTGTAGGAATTATGTCTAATGTAGCTATAAAATTAAAGTCTTTGCCTTCTTCGAGAAAATGATCATGTTCGCCTGGTCCTTTTTGATTATCAGGAGCTTCAATTTTTGGCGAGCCAACAGTCTTAATCTGATGCTCTTCGGTTGCTTGATCTAAAGATTCTTCGATCAAGCTATGGAACACCTTGTGTTTGGCGTCTTCTCCGTACATTTGCTTAATTACAGAAAGTGGAGCCATCCCAGGTCTAAAGCCTTTCAGATTGGATGTTTTCTGTATCTCGTCGTATTTTTCTTCCAGCTTTTGTGTCACTACTGTAGCAGGAACTTGAATTGTTAATTTCCTAGTGATTTCAGAGGGTTTTTCAACTTTTACAGTAATATTCATCTGATACTCCTTAAATTTTAAAAGTCACTATAGTTGATTTTTTTAATAAAATAAAGGGTAAAATCTGGGATCAATACCACACCTTCTCTAGCCACAGCCCTTTGGCTAAGGCAGTGGGTCCCAAAAGTGCGCGTTTTTTGGTGCTTAATATTTCCTGAAATACCTCTGGATTTCGCTTTTCTGTCCCGACTTGTATGAGCGTCCCTACAATTCCTCTCACCATTTGTTTCAAAAAACCGGAGCCCACAATCCTGATTTGAATCAAAAAAAAATCTTTTGAAATCTCGTTTGGAAAAAATACAGGTGATATTTTAACTTCTGCTTCTATAATTTCTCTGACAGTTGATCCCTGTTTTGCTCCTGATGCCTGAAATGGTTTAAAGTCTCTTTTGCCAATTAGATATTTCATTGCAGTTTGCATTTTTTTAATATTTAATTTCTGCCACATATAATGCGTATATGGCTGCAAAAGCGGCAATGGACTTGGTCCTTGTTGGATATAATAGCTGTATTGTTTTTTTATGGCATCTTTTTGTGTATGAAAATTAGTGCTGATTTTCTTTAAATCTAATACTTTCATGTCATTGGGCAAAAGAGCATTTAGGCTATGTTTTAATTTATTTATATCATAGTGATTTTTTTCTAATTCAAAGTGCACAACCTGTCCGCAGGCGTGTACTCCAGCATCTGTTCTGCCGCTTGCAACTACTTTGATTTTTTCTTGTGTGATTTTTTTTAATGTCTTTTCCAAAACTTTTTGAAGGCTTTTTTTTTGACCTTTTATTTGTTTTTGTGCCTGCCATCCACAATAACATGTCCCCAAATAAAACAGCTGAGCCATGTATTTTTGTGTCATGTATGGTAACTCATGTGTTAAAATTCATAAGTAAATCCAAGATTCCAAGAACTGGCATTAAACGCCACATTGCTACTATACGTAAACACTTTTGTATAGTCTAAGGTCAAGTAGGAGTGTTTTATGCCGCTTTCTTCATAAATATCCCAATCAAAATTTTTTGAGAACCAATCCAGGAGCAAATTTATCCCACCACTTGTAAGTGCACATTTTGAAAAGCCACGTTTGTTTTTTTGTTCATCACTTCTTGTTTCTATAAATCCTATGAGTGCACCTTGAGCTTGGATATAGGGGCGTAAAATACGCAATAAATTAAAACGATAATTTAATCCGGCACCAATTGGAATAGTAAAAAACTTGAACCTTGTTTGTGATTCGCTCGCAAATGCAGTTCCTGTCTTATTATTAACTAAGGCTTTTTTAAAAATTCCTATTCCTTCATGAAAGCCAAACCCAACAGAAAATACAATGCCTACACTTCCAAACCACTCACTGTACATGGGCTTTAGCTCATAGGCCATCCCCAGTTCGGGTGCCCATTTGCTTCCGTAAATATCTTGAAATGGGCGAAGACTATCACTCGCTGTAATATTTTTATTTGCTGAAACATTTAATTTTATAGCAATGGCACTTTTGATTTTTCCTTTACGCTCGTGAGGTATGCTTTTTGATTTCAATTTTAATTTCTCTTCTTGTGTATAAGAGCCTTGTACTGGCATTTCTTGTTC
>JACQAU010000252.1 GCA_016194835.1 Deltaproteobacteria bacterium | reverse complement strand
CCCGAACACCGTAGGCTCCGCAAAAATACCATGCGATCTGCCTATTGTTGGCAAACTCTTATATTTTAGTGCATTTTGTTTTAAAACTCTTAAAAGTCTGTCAATATCATTTATTAACAGATCACCTGATTGTTTGATTTGCAAAGCCAAGGCCGTGTCCACGACATCAGAAGACGTTAAACCAAAATGAACATAACGTGATAAAGGTCCTAATTCCTTAGCTAGTACGGTAGTAAATGCAATAACATCATGACGAGTGGTTTTTTCATAAAAATTAACTTTATCTGGTGAAACCCCACCTTTAAAAATTAGCTTCTGAAACTTATTATGTAAAGTTTTCCATTCTTTTTGTGAAATAAGCTTATGTTTTAATAGTTCTTCACAAACGGCTTCTTCGACTCTCAGCCAAAGTAAGTAGCGATTTTGATCGCTCCAAATATTTGCCATAGCTTTTTGTGTATAACGTGCAATCACAGTCATCTCCTACATCACATGCATCTCCTAGTGATATTATACTGCTAGCAAAATTAATATTTTGTTAAACTACTTTTTAAAAATTATGTTTCGAGCCGGCCTCGGGGGAGCCGGATGCGATTCGGCCATGGATGGCCAAGGGGCCCCCGGAGAGGCAGGATGCCGACCGGCTCGAAACATAATTTTTAAAAAGTAGTTTCTCAACTGTTTGCTACTTTGCTAACAGCATAGTATCACGATCCTACCCAAATGGCCCAGCAATTCCTAATCTATGTGCCTGTCTATGTGCCTGTGATGACACGCACTCTAAAGCTGCCACAACCCACCCCAAAGAACCCAAATCAGGATACGACTCAGACGTAGCCACGTATAAACCCTCAATGCCACTGTAAGAACCTACACCAGAACTGGTTTTATTTGAAAACACTCTTAAATTTAATGGCATATAATCTAAAGCAACAAATCCAAAAATTTCAGAAAACTCTCTTTGAAAATTTTTAGATCTAAAATCTGGATAAATTTTTTTAATATGTCTTTCTGCAAAAGGAAATAGTTCATTCCATTTTCTATACATTCTCGAAACCATTGTTCTTTGACGCTCTGCCTCTAAGCTTTCACTCTCAAATGGCATGATGGATCTTAAAAAAACTAATTTTGATTTTCCCGCGTCCAATTCATAGTCACCAGGACTGGCTAATTCTATTTCTAAAGGTACAGCACCCAAACTTTGATAAACACTATGTTTTGGCATAGCCTCTAAAAGGCCTTCTTCATCAATCAACATAGCCAGCGTTAATCTCCATCCCAAAGGCTCTGGCCTGGTTTTTAAATGATGAAAAAAACTTTTCCCTTTCCAAATACAAAAATCTGAAGACAAACAAGAAAGGGAAGATCCTAAAATAAGAGCTGGACTAGAAACATTTTTGCCATCTACTTCAATATTTTGATAACGTCCTGAATGAATTTCTATTTTTTCACAAAGACCTTTTTCAACAACGTGAGCACCCAAGTTGTTAGCCATTTGCAATAAATATTTTCTAAAAGCTGTCAGTCCTCCTTGAAACGAAGCTTTAGTTTTTTGCAATGACCAGGCCTGAATAAAATCAATTGGTAAATATAATTTGGTATTTTCAGAATGTGTTGAATATATATTATTCATAAAGCCCAAAAAAAACTCCAAAAAATCTGTTAATTTTTTTCTTTCTATAATTTCTAATAAAGAATCTTCAGACTGTAACCAAAACTTACATTCATTTTTTGTATTTTTAATCATTTCTTTATTAAGAGCATATATACTTGCAGGATTCTTTGTTTCTCCCTTAGTTATATGCTGAATACTCAAGCGGCTCGGAAGTTGATTCCAAAATGATATAAACTTTTTGGCATAGTTTTCCATTAGATCAAAAACAGCTAAATTTTTTACAAATTCACCACCCCATTCTCTCTCAAGTTCTTCTTTAAATGCTTTTTCATAAAAATCAATTACTACCGAATGAGATGTTGTAATAATTTGAGATGTATAATTCTCAAAATAAGAATTAGCTTTCTTATCCAAGTGATTCAAACAGGAAGACAATAATCCTTCAT
>JACQAU010000022.1 GCA_016194835.1 Deltaproteobacteria bacterium | reverse complement strand
CTATTACATGATCCTGAATTTTTAGTCCTGGATGAGCCCATGAGTGGCTTAGATCCAGTGGGTAGAAAAGAAATGCGAGAGCTTTTGGTAGAACAAGTCACTTCTGGGCGCACTGTTTTCTTTAGTTCGCATGTGATCCCTGATGTAGAAGCTATTTGTAATCAGGTAGCAGTTATTAATAAAGGTAAAATTTTGAGTTGTGGTCCCATTGGTGGTTTTCTGTCAAAAGGACCACTGCAAACAGAGATTGCATTTCAGGGGCTGTCTTTTGAAAAAGCACAGAAAATTTCTTTTTTCCAGTCCTTAAAACAAATGCCGGATGGATTTAGAGCCATGGTCAGTTCACAACAGGAAGTGCATCAAAGCATTGAGCAATTGATCCGATTTGGAGCTACAATTTTATGGGTTATTCCTGTTCGTCCGTCATTAGAAGACTTATTTATGAGTCAAATTGGAGAGTCATGAATTTACATTTTTTTAAGGTTCTATTGGCTATTTGTAAAGTTACTTTTTCCGAAATGATTCGGGATAAGGTTCTGTATAACATTATACTAGTTTCAATTTTATTATTAGCAATTGGTTTCTTGGCATCTCAGTTTTCCTTTATCCGTCCGGAGCGTGTTGTTTTAGATTTTGGTTTATCTGCAATTAATTTGTCGTGTGCACTTATTGCTATTCTTGGTGGATCAAGCTTACTAGGAAAAGAGTTTGAACGCAGAACGGCCCATGTAACTTTGTCTCATCCTATCTCGCGTGCTCAGTTTGTTTTAGGAAAATATTTTGGGCTATTAAGTGTAGTCTTATTGAATGGATTACTCCTGTCTATAATTCATATTTTGATTTTATCTTATACTTCATATGAAATAAGTAGTGTTTTGCATAAGACCTATTTTGTTGCTTTAACTTTTATTTTAATTCAAAGTGTGATGATTTCAGCTTTGGCTATTTTATTTTCAAGCTTTACCACTACCTCGCTTTCTGTTATTTTTTCTATTGGATGTTATTTGGTCGGAAATAATATTAGCCAACTGAAATATCTTTTAACAAAAATTTCTCATGCAGGAGGTAAATTTTTGCTAAAAGTGATTATTTTTTTGTTCCCTAATTATGAGTATTTCAATCTGGGATTTAAAGTTACTTATGGGTTAAGTGTGTCTTGGATGAACGTATTAGTGTCTCTAACTTACGGAATATGTTTTACCTGTTTTGTTTTGTTTTTATCGGCTATTTTGATTGAACTAAGAGAGGTCTAACAAAGTGAGTATTTTTATTTTTGTATTAGGTCTTATTTTTGGAAGTTTTGCAAATGTGATTATTTATAGATTACCGCGTGATCAGTCTATTGTTAGACCACGTAGTAATTGTATACATTGTAAAAAACAAATTTCTTTTTTTGATAATGTTCCTTTATTGAGCTTTGTTTTACTTATGGGAAAATGTCGTCATTGTCACGGTAAAATTTCTATTCGTTATCCTATAGTTGAGTTTTTGGTGGGATTTGTATTTTTAGCGGTTTATAAACATGTTGGATTTGGGTTTTCACTTTTTTTCAGGGATCTACCTTTTGTCCTTATTTTAATCATAATTGCATTTATTGATGTAGAGCATCGAATTATTCCAGATGAGCTTAGTTTGGGTGGATTAGTTTTGGGGTTGGTTACTTCTTTTTTGAATCCAGAATTGGGTATTGTGAGTTCGTTTATTGGAGCTGGATTTGGATTTTGTGTTTTTTATGGATTAGCATGGTGTTATTTTAAAATAACTCAGCAATCTGGTTTGGGTGGAGGTGATATTAAGCTTTTAGCTATGTTGGGGGCTTTTTTGGGTTTTCATGGTATTATTATCATTTTAATGCTCAGTTCCATAAGTGGTAGCATTATAGGAATTCTATGGGCTTTGTGGAATAAGGAAAAAAATCTTCTAAAAACGGCAATTCCTTTCGGTCCATTTTTAGTGGTTTCTGGACTATTTTATTATTTGATTGGTAATCCATTATGGCTCCAATTCATGATTCCGATTTAGCTGAAGAGCGTTTCAAGCAATTACAGTGGAAGTACTATGAACTTTGGGAGGATGTTGAACAACGACTTAGGGAACGCAAGAAACTCTTCATCTTATGTGCTTTGGTGCTATTTTTTATTTTGTTATCCGTTCCTATTTTTCAAGACCGCTTTCCAAAGTGGCAAACTTATCAAATAACTACTAAGTTAGCGAAATCAATCAACAAGCTGAAGCGTGAAGTTGCAACTCAACATGTTCCACTGCGACTTAAGTTTTATGATTATTCTTCTTATCATAAGTTGAGGTTTCTAGTTGAAAAGGTCACAACATGCTCAGCGAGTCATGGAGAAGTTCTTTGGCAAGAGGAGCTGGGATCAGATAGGGCATTAAGAGATTATGCATTAATCACTAATGAGGGAGATAATTTTTTAGAAGTGCCGAATTTAGTAAATTCGTTTTGTTATGACCCTTTTTCTGGCAGTGCGCAAACTCAACATGAAGAAAGTGTAGGTTTTGCAGTCGTTCCCGTCAAAGATTTGTCGCTCAAACGGAGTGATCGTGTTTCTTATTTGATTTTAACTGGTACATCGGCAGAAATTTCCTTCGAATAATTTGGAGTTATTAGGTAAAATTTAACTAGTGCTGTGTAAGGTGGGGTTTTTCTTGTTTTTAAAAAAATTTATCTCACCGGGCGCCATCCTGGCTCTCTTGGGACCCCTTGTGCATCCTGCACGAGTCGCATCCAGCTCCCCAAAGGCCGGTGAGATAATTTTTTTCTAAAAACAAGAAAAAACTAGTATTACACAGTACTAGTACATGACGTGTTATGGGGGAAAAGTGAAGTACTAATACATGATGTGTTAAAGAGGGAAAAAATAAAGTATTGGGAGTGTAAAATTTTTAAAGAGGGAGAAAATGTTTCAAAAACTTTTTAGTTTTCTGTCACCGGCTCAAACTACTGTTGGATTAAGCATTGGGAGTTCGTCTATTAAACTTGTTGAATTAAAAAATGAAAAAAACACCTGGAAACTTCTGCATTTTGGCATGGTTCAATTGCCAGAGGACGTTGTTGTTAATAGAGAAATTGTTAATCCAACCGCTGTGATTGACAGCCTTAAGACTATGCTAGGGCAAATTAAACTCAAAAATAAATCAGTTTGTACAGCAATTTCTGGTACTTCGTTAATTATAAAAAGAATGACTGTAGAAGTTCAAAATATGAGAGAACTTCAAGAACAGGTTTTTTGGGAGGCAGAACAATACTTGCCTTTTGATATTGCAGAAGTGGTGATGGATTTTCAAGTTCTTGCTCAATCTAAAGAACAAAAAGTGGATGTATTATTAGTGGCCGCAAAAAAAACAGTTGTTAATTCATACATGAATGCTATTGAGTCTTCCGGTCTAAAAACAAAAATTCTTGATACAGATTTTTTTGCACTCCAAAATATTTATGAAATAAATTATCCAGCTCAAAGTGGTGAAGCCGTAATGATTGTGGATATTGGAGCAAGTGCTATGAAGTTTCTTGTCGTACACAGCGGGATTCCTGTTTTTACAAAAGAGGTAACTTTGGGAGGTAGTAATTTAACCGCTGAAATTCAAAAACAATTAGGTTTGTCTTATACAGATGCAGAGACGTTAAAAACGGGAGGTCAAGGAGGCACGTATCCTCAAGAAGTTAGCGATTTAATGCATATGATGACAGAAAATTTTTCTACCGAAGTAAAAAAAGTACTTGATGTCTATAGCGCTTCTTCTTCTGGTGCTCCGATTTCATATATTTTACTTGGAGGTGGGAGTTCGAAAATCCCAGGTTTGTCAAAGATTTTAGAAGAAAATCTTTCCCAACCCACCCAAATGATGAATCCTTTTAATGCAATTTCCTATGACCCAGCGGTTTTTACGCCAGAATATGTGGCTGCTATTTCGCCCATTGCGGCTGTGCCTTTGGGTTTAGCTTTAAGGGCAGGTGCTTAGAAAATGATAAAAATTAATTTGGCATTAAAAAAACAATTTAGTGCAGGTACTGATACTGGAGTTAGTCGCTTTGATGTAGGTAATATTCAGAAAACAAGTTTAATTTTTATTGAAGAAGTAAAAGAGATCAGGGCACCTCTGATACGTATTATTTGTATTGCGGCTATTCTAGTTTTTGCTTGGGGTTTTTATGGAGAGTATAAACAAAGTGTATTAATAAGTAAGGAAAAAGAACTCAAAAAGCTTAATAAAGCCGTTTCTATATTGCAAAGTGAACTTGATAAAACTAAAGGTTACGATGCTATCAAAAAAAGTCTCGAAGAAGACGAATCTATGATTCGTAATAAGATTGCAACTGTAAAAAAACTAATGGTTGATCGTACAAATTCGCCAAAATTGCTTTTAGAAATTTCAAAAGCAATTCCGGAAGACGTTTGGTTAACAGAGTTAAATATTCAAGAAACTACTGTTGCACTCAAAGGTGCTTCTTTGGGATTTAATCAAATTTCTGATTTTATGAAAAACTTAAATGAAAGTGTTTATTTTAAAGATTTGGATCTGAAGTCTACACAACAGACAAAATTATCGACGGGACATGAAATTGCTACTTTTGAACTTGCAGCACAAAAAAAACTAGAATGAAAATGGAGAACTGACTTGTGGACATGGAACAACTAAAATCACGACTCAAGCGATTTCCAGTAACGATTTGGTTTGTGATAGCAATTGGCTATGGAGCTTTTGATTATTTGCGTTATGTCGGAATTATTTTTAAAGAGAACTCCGATTCTCCTTTTTTGGCTAAGATGACACAGATAGAAACTGCACAGCAGGAAGTAGTGAAAATGCAAGATAAGATAACAAAAGCGAATGCATTTTTAAAAAATTTAGAAAATAAAAAAAACGAACTCAGAAGTATTGCCGTAGAGTTAGATAATATGAAAGCAACGCTTACAGAAAGCTTAGACATTCCAAATTTTATGAAAATGCTTATTACAGAAGCTAGAAAAGTCGGGTTAAATGTCTTAGGCCTAAAACCTACTGGACAGACAAAGAAAGAATTTTATTCAGAAAATTCATTTGAACTGAATTTCAGGGGAGCATATATACAACTTTTGGCTTATATAGATCGTTTGTCTCAGAGCCAAAGAGTTATGCGTATTGCAAGCTTTAATATTAAACCATCAGGAAACGCACAAGCGCGATTTGTAGAGTTGGAAGGCGCTATGCAAGTTAGGGGTTATTATTATTTAGGATCAAAAGCAGATGAAATTTCACGCAAAAATAATGCTTCACAACCGGTAACTCCTAATGCAGGAAGCACTAGTGGAGGTCAAAATTGAAATTTGTAATATTTTTTTTACTACCTGTTCTTTTGACTAAACTTACTTGGGCAGAAACAGCGGTCCCTATGTTATCTGAATATTTAAAAGCTAGAGATCCTTTTAGAATGCCTTCTTTAAAAAAAATTCAAGAGGAAATTACAAATGATTTAGAAAAATTTTCAGCTGATGCTTTTAAAATGATAGGTGTTGTAACTGGACCTGATAACTTAAGAGCAGTGCTTCTGGCTCCAAATGGAAAAACATACATAGTTGCAGAAAAGATGAAAATTGGTCAACGCGGAGGCACAATAAAAAAAATTGATTCAAATTTTATTTTATTTAGGGAAAAAATAGTGAATATTATAGGTGAAGAGGAATTTTTCGATACAGAAATCAGAATGCTAGATGAACCAGCGAAGAATGTAACAGCAGGAACTACAGTGACTACAGGAAGTACGGGGCCTTAGGAGGAGCTATAAACATGACTATGCAAATAAAAAAATGGATTTTTTTAATTGGAAGCGTTTTTCTTTTAGACGCTCAAGCACAATCACTTACAAAAATCACCCAGATTGATTTTTTAGGCACAAAAGAACCGCAAGAAATTTTTATACAGGGAGATTCTACTTTAGAGTTTGAAACTCAAGAAAATGAACAAGATAAACAAATTATTTTAGAAATCAAAAATGCAAAATTTATAAATTATACATTAGGTCGAAAGTTAGATACTTCGTCTTTTGAAGGTCCAATTCTTTTGATTAGTCCTTATGAAATAAAAGACAAAAATGAAGTGCGTATAGTTATTCAACTGCGTGAAATGATTAAAATATCGGTAAATAAAGAAAATAATTCCTTAAGACTTAGTTTGCCTACTAGATCAAAAGACAATGCTTCAGGACAGAAAAATTTGCCAACAGAGCCTGTAGAGGCTGAAAAAGAGCAATCTTTAGAAAATATAGCTGAAGTAACCACAAAAACT
>JACQAU010000255.1 GCA_016194835.1 Deltaproteobacteria bacterium | reverse complement strand
TTGCCATTTATATTTTTGGCAAATGACACAATCCACCAAAGAATTGCAATTTGAGAAATTCGCAACCCACCTTGACTAAACACCTGCCCTAACCAAAGAAATATAAAATTAATATTAAAAGACTCTTTCATCAATAATACTCTTTAACTTTCCTGTAGTTGTGTTTCTCTTAAGTGCACCTGGCAAATAAATCTTAATTTCTAATCTTAATAGTTTTGTCTCTAAACTATCTCTGATTTTTGGTAATTGCTGAACTATGTGCTGAAATACCAGTTTTTCTATATCAAGTTGAGATAATATTTCATGCTTAGCAAGTAATTTAGTTTTTTCTTCATTAGAAATTTCTAAATTCAAAACTAGTTTTTCTCCCCTTACATCTGTAGTAGCTAACAATTGGAGCTCAGAGTATGGAATACTCACCAAAACCTTCCTTAAATCACCAAGAGCAATATTTAACATCCCAATGCACAAAACTTCATCAGCTCTTCCTAAAAACTCAAGTATCCTAGAAGTCCTGCCACACTTGCACTTTGAAGCTAGAATTTTTCCTTGATCTCCAATTTCATAACGTATTAGAGGATATGCGAACTTCTTTAATGACGTAATTAAGATTTTCCCAACATTCTCAGGAGGCAATAAATTTCCATTATTATCCACAATTTCAACATAATTATATTCGTCCATTAAATGATGTTGCAAATGATGAAAGCCTCCAGCCTGATACTCACTCTGATGCTCGCACTGAAACGCCATCCCTCCTCCATCATTAGCTCCTATTATAGATACAACACGTCTGGCACCTAAGCTTTCGCATAACCACTGTCTGTCAATTGTACTTAACGGAGTCCCTGCATAAATAATTTTTTCTATTTTAAAATCCGGCGCATGCTGTTTTACTTCTCTTAAAAATGGAATTATAAAACTAGGAATCCCTATGGCTGTATTGATTTTGAAGTCTTGAGCAACTTTTATAAACAACTGGGCTGTGATTTTTCCAGAAAATGGGAATTGCATTACGCCTATTTGAGTTAAAACATGATCAAAAGAAATAAAACTTCCGTACAGATCACCAGCAATCATAAAATTCACCACATGATCTTTTTTACTTAATCCCCCAGCCACTAAGGCACGTCTGGCATGAGCGATCATCTCTTTCCAATCATGATCGTCATAGTATGAAAATTTTGGAACTCCGGTAGTCCCGCCACTGCGTGTGACATAACCACCCGATGTGTCTCCAGTTTTTAAACCTTCAGATGCCGGTGGCATGTTATTTTCTAAATCCAATCTCTTTAAAATAGGTATTTTTTCTAAATCTAAAAGACCTTCAATACACAAATCTTTTAAAATTTTTCCATAATAAGAAGATTTTCTAGCTTCTCTAATGAGTACTCTCAGACGTGCGTCAATCAATGTCTCCCTGGCTTTATCACTCAAAACATCAAGCGGATCAAAATCTAGAGTCATCTTATGAAAAACAAAATTTACAAGCAGCGATACATCATAAGCACCATCATGTGGATCGTCAATTTCACCTTTTGCCATTTCGCCAAGTGGCACGATACGCAAGGCACCACAATCCTTCAGACTGCCCGCTAAACTAAACTCCTCTAACTCTCCAACACCGAGACCAACAGTTTGCAGATAACCCCGGACTTTTTTGAATTCTTCAAACACAGTATCAAAACTATCTACTGGTACAATACGCAAAGTCCTATGAAGCGGCGATGGTTCTAAAGAAGTCTGGTAATCTAAAAACAAGGTCCAATCCAAGCCACACTTTGATTCTCTCAGAGCACCTTGGCCCTTAAATTCTGCAATTTCAAATACAGATTTTAGTTTTTGAATTTCTATAGCATTCTCCAAAGGCACCGGGCCTGGCGGGATCTTAACCTTGTCTAACGCAATCTCGAGTGCATCTAAAAATAATTTGGCATTTTGCTGTCCTTCGACATAACAAATCTGTGGAGCCGTACACGCATTTTGGTCCCAAATAGAAATTTCTTCAGCACATTTTTGAGCCAAATTTACTAACCCACCATTTTTCAATCCACGATCTGAAACTAAGGCTACACTTAACTTCGGTCCATAAACAATAAGTCTGGTACGCGCTGGTACTTTTTCTCTATACGTTCTTACAGCTTCTTCTCCACCCCAAATCA